>CAJJLI010000010.1 GCA_905192625.1 uncultured Clostridium sp.
AGAGAATGATAAGAGTATTTATAAAACGGAACATAATTTAATTCAAAATAAGGTAGAAAAACACAAATCCTTTTTCACATTCCTGCAAGGGGAAAGCATTGAGGAGTATTGTGTGGGAGAATTACAGGAATGGGATTACGGCTTTGATTTTTATGCTCCACAAACCTTTATGGATCGTAATGGGCGAGTTATTATGATAGCACTTATGGGGAATCCTGGATCTGCGTATCGTAATCCAACGATAGAACTTGGATGGCAGCATTGTTTAACGATACCAAGAGAGTTAGAGATTAGAGAAGGGCAACTGTATCAGAATCCCATTTCAGAAATCGAAAGGCAAAGAAAAAATCAAAACTCAATTGTGATTACAAAAGAGGCAGATATAAGGCTTAAGAACAGCTCGGATTTTGTATTGAATTTACCAAAGGAAAGTGAAGGTTTTAACCTCGATGTAAATAATACATTAAGAATGTATTATGATTGCAAGAAACAGTTATTTGGAATGGAGTTTATAAATTCCATGGGCTATGGAAGAGAAAAACGCGAAACTTCTATAAATCGATTAACTGAAGTTCGTATCTTATTTGATTCATCTTCCATAGAAATCTTTTTAAATAAAGGGGAAGTAGCTTTAACCACAAGGATGTTTAAGAAAGAGAAAGATTATAGTTTAAAACTAAGTAGCGTTGGTGCAAAACTGACTTGGTGGGATATTGAACTATAGGGTAAAGAGGTCGCTTTATTCCTATAAGAATATATATGCCTATAAGTATATTTATACCTATAAGCATATTTATAGCTATAAGTATATTTAAGCCTGTTGTGTATCTAAGTCTATTGTATAGTTACACCTATAAGTATATATACATCTGTAAGTATATTTACGCCTGTAAGTATATTTACGCCGAGTAAGAAAGGTGTTATACTAAAAGAGTATATAAAAAACTTAGGTTATTTACCTAGACTGGTTCGAAAACTTCCCAGTATAAAAAACTAAGGATTGAAAAGTTAAAGACGAAAAATAACGTTGGTAGAATGAATTTCACTCACACTATCAATGTGTATTTTTGCTGACCAAAACACGTCGTATCCTTAGGGATATGGCGTTTTTTTATGTGATATGTTACAAAGCTAAGGTACTTTTCGACTAACTTAACTAGGTGAATGTATTTTAAATTCATTGCTATGTTATACGAGGAGATACTGTATATACTTTATTCGGATATAGAAAATATTGAGATTTATGTAAGAATAAAAGATATGGGTGGCATTCCATAATAAAAAATTCAGGTCAGTTTCTTTCGAATCCTTACATTATGAATTTTCACAAAAATCATATGAAGGAGATTTAAAAAAATGTTAGAAAAGAGAAAAGTCATTATTGATTGTGATCCAGGTATTGATGATAGTTTAGCACTCATGCTAGCGCTCTCATCACCAGAACTTGAGATCGTCGGCATTACCGTGGTTTGTGGTAACGCACCTACAAAGATTGGAGTAGAAAACGCACTTAAGGTGCTTAAGCTCATGAATCGTTTGGACGTTCCAGTATACTATGGAGAAGAAAAGCCCTTAGCACGAGAATATGTTAGTGCTCAGGATACCCATGGAATGGATGGGCTAGGGGAAACAAATTATCAAAAAGTAACAGAAGGTAAGGTGTTTGAAAATGCTCCGGAATTTATCATTCGTTCTTTAAAAGAACAGGAGGATTTATGTATAATTTCATTAGGCCCATTAACGAATATTGCAGTAGCACTAAAAAGGGATAAGGAGATATTTAAGCGAATGGATACCTTTGTTTCCATGGGAGGCAACTTTAAAAGCCATGGCAATTGCTCACCAGTTGCTGAATATAACTATTGGTGTGATCCAGATGCAGCGAAGATGGTATTTGAAGAATTTGAGAAACTAGAAAAGAAGATACATATGGTGGGTCTTGATGTTACCCGTAAAATCGTATTAACTCCTAGTTTATTATCGTATATAAAAAGAGTTGATAAAGAAAGAGGTAGTTTTGTAGAGAACATTGTTCAGTTTTATTTTGATTTTCATTGGGAATATGAGAAAATCATTGGTTGTGTAATTAATGATCCACTAGCCGTCGCTTATTTTATTGATCCGACAATGTGTAATGGTTTTGAAGCTTTCACTACAGTGGAAACGAAAGGCTTATGTATTGGTCAGTCAGTAGTAGATTCCATGGACTTTTGGAAGAGGAATAAGAACAGTGTGGTGTTAACGAAAGTTAATGTAAGAGCTTTTTTTGAAATGTTTGTTCGTAGAATCTTTGGAGGGAATCATGCTTTAACAGGAGAGATACTTACAGCAATAGGTATTTTATAAGTGTCTAAAATTTATGTACGGTTGACAATAGCTGTGCCAGCTTGTTGAAATGTTCTTGCAATAGGTTATGAGCAAAACTTTAAGTGGATTGTGATTATTCACTTTAACAACAATTCAAATAGAGCTTATGTTATTAGTGGCAAATGTGTTATGAGAACGATGAACTGAAAATAAGCTGATTCTTACATTAGAGAGCTTAGTGTGAAAATAAAGACCAATTTTTACACGCAAGTTTGTGCTTGTGCACCACAAGCTTGCAATGCGCAAAAAAACGTGCACAAGAATGAGGTTTAAAATGAAACGAGTGTCTACAATAAAAATTACAACCATTGCTTTGTCCGCAGTCATTAATATGGTTGGCGGGCAGATTGCATTAATGTTAAAACTACCAGTTTATCTTGATATGATTGGAACAATCTTTACTGCCGCAGTATTAGGGCCATTTTACGCTATATTCCCTGGATTATTAAGTGGATTGCTTGCAGGGATTAGTACGGATATTTATGCGTTATATTTCTTACCAGTGCAAATAATAACAGGTTTTATGGCAGGTCTTATCTTTAGAACGAAATGGATGAAGAATAATAGATTAGTGATTGGTACATTTGCAGTATCGATTCCAGGGACTTTCGTTTCTTCCATGATTAGTGCTTTTTTATTTGGAGGTGTTACTTCTTCTGGATCATCGTTCATTGTAATGATATTAAGAAAAATTGGATTCGATGAGATTGCAAGTGTATTTATTGTACAAATTGCAACGGATTATTTAGATCGGGTTCTTGCTATTGTTATCGTACTTTTCTTAGTATCAAATTTACCTAACGACATCATGGGAAGAATAAAGGGGGCGAATTATGAATCGGTACAGTAAAATTACAAATAAAAATTGCAGAGAGATTGTATTGTTAAAAGCATTTCCGTGTGCTTGGGGAAAATGTTCTTTTTGTGATTACACAGAAGATAATTCAAAGAATGAAGAAGAGATGGTTTTATTAAATGAAGAGGTTTTAGGAAATGTAACAGGGGAATTTGGTGTTTTAGAAGTTATCAACTCTGGAAGTTGTTTTGAATTACCGAAGGAGACACTACATTTAATTCGTAAGATTATAAAAGAGAAGAACATTAAGAAGTTATTTTTTGAAAGTCACTTCATGTACCGCAACAAATTGCAGGAAATGAAAGACTTTATGGGCGTTCCGATTGTGTTTAAAATCGGTGTGGAAACCTTTGATAATCACTTTCGTCAAGAGGTATTAAAGAAAAACGCGAACTTTAAAACACCGGAGGAAGTTTCTAAGTATTTTGATTCACCGTGTCTTATGGTTGGTATTAAAGGGCAGACAAAGGAAATGATAGATCGGGATATTCATATATTACAGAGCCATTTTAAATTAGGTACGATAAATGTTTACGTTAATAATACTACTGATATTAAGAGGGATGAAGAGTTAGTGGAGTGGTTTACAGAGAAATATCGTTATCTTGATAAGGATCCTTCAATCGAAGTACTATACAATAATGTTGATTTCGGTGTAGGGGATTAATTTGTAGCATATACAAATTAAGGACTTTTACAAATAGGGTCTGCCATAAATAGAGGACGAATCTATTCATTGGCAGACTTTTATTGTATCAAAATAACAATAATCTTATTTACAATAGTGTTAATAACGAAAGGCTAATTAAGTGATACCTCTATTGACTGATAAAAAAGCTAACGAGAGGAGGGTACTTCAGATGCTAGTGCTCATGATTTTAAATGTTTAATTTTCTTGTAATTTTTTCTTACTAAATACCAAAGCCATACAAAATATTGCGAGTGCAAAGCAAAGTTGCACAAAATATCCAGTAAATATTTCGTTTCGTAGCTTATCAGAGACTTTAGTAAGATTCATTAAAAGGTCATTTGTCTTAGTGTACCAGTAGGTTGGTACAAATCTTGAAACAGATTTCACATTTTCAGCCATTACGGACAGGGGAACAAATACTCCACCAAGAAAAGAGAAGGCAAGAGAAAGAACCGTTCCATATGCAGAGATAGCCTCTAGATTGTGTCCAATAATGCCGATGAAATAACCTAAGCTAATGCTAACAATTAAAAATACAAAACTATTAAGTAAATAATAAGGAATGGTAGTAGCGTTTGATATTTCATTGTGATATAAAATAAAACCAACGACAGTTACAAATGAATAGATACAAATGGAAACAACAAAGCTACCAAGTACTAGTTGAAAATTACGGCTCTTAAGGGAGTTAGAAGAGCAGATGTTTCTCTTGCGGATATCTGGTTTATTAAAAACATATAAAGTAGTACTAATTGTTTGAATCATAAGTGCAATTAGTATATAAGGTAGAAACTTGTAGTAATAATAGTACTTGGGTGTAGATACGGACGTGTCGTTATCAAGAGACAAGCTTACGTTTGTTTCAGATGCTAAAACCTCTTTTGTCTTTGCCATGGCAGAGGATACGTCGTATCCAGCACTTAGAAAGCTACGTAGTGTTCTTAATAACTGTTCAATTTGCAGATCTACATACAATCCACTATTTGAATTAGGAATTTTGATACAATCAAGGGAGACATCAGCACCATCGAATAGTGAAATCTCAAATTGCGTTGGAATAATTAAGATGTATTCTACATTGCGATAATATAATTCATCTTGCATTAATTCTTTATCATCAGCAAGTGAGATGACTTTGTGATATTCTTCTAAATAATCAATAATTGCCTTACTTGTGGAACTCAAATCTCGATCAACAATACCTAAAGAGATAGAGGTGGTTTTAAATGCCTTCTCATCGGTTGCCTTTGCGTCTCTTGTCATGATGATAGCGAGGCCGATAAATATTCCTACATATAATAAGACTGCAATGAAATTTTGTTTTATAATTCTAATATTCGTCTTAAATACTGGCATACTTTTCCCTCCTAGTTACTAGAAAACTTGCGATGCTAAAAAAGATTGCCATGATTACTAATGAAATTAAATCTCTTAAAAATCGATTGTAATCATTGTAAACAGTGAGACAATAAAATGCATCTGTGAGTAAAGTGGTTGGATTGATTCGGTTAAGAATGGGGATATTTTTTTCAATAGCATCCGGTAATGTTGCAATCATTAGACCACTTAAAAAACTAAGGATTTGTGTGATAGCAGTAAGTAAAGTGGTTTTTAATTGCTCTCCACCTTTTACAATAGCCCCTAAAAATTGACCAAGGCAAACACTAATAAAGCAACCAATAAAACAACAAAGTAAAAAGAGTGCAGGTTGATCTCCAATTGGTATACGAAGTACATAACGCAAGTATAAGAAAACCAGAACGATTTCGGAGTAATGTAGGGTTATGGCAGCCAATGTCTCGGTTATGATTAGTAACATTTTATGGGTAGGGGTAACCGATCTTCTAGCAGCAATGGGTGATTGGTTTGCTTGTGTTTCTTGCGTGTTTTTTAAGCCGTAATAACAACCAAGCATACAAGTCATAGCCATTAAAGCATAATAATATTGAATCAAAGCATTGGTTGAGATACCATTTAAGTTAACTTCCCTTAGCATGGAAGTTGTCGTGTCTAAGGACGCTATAACACTTGTTAATGCTTCAGGCTTAGTTGTGGATATTTCTCCGATAATCTTAGTGCTTTGTTGATATTGATCCATAAAGCTTTTTAAAATACTTTGGTTCATGCCAGAGGATTTTACTATTAGGGTTGGATTTTCTGAAAAAAGGATGATTCCATCCACTTCTTTTTCATCTAACATATCGGTGGCTTCTGCTTTATTGGTTTCAATTACTCGAAATAATTTTTGGTTATCCTCATCCAACACATCGTTTAAAATATCTAAAAACTCATTGGATGTGTCTGATTCTGTCACGAAAGCAACAGGAATCGTTTGAAAGTCTTCGTTTAAGTCCATTGTATTTCCGAACGCAGCAAAGAATAAGGTACCAAGTATGATTGGATAGCACAAAGACCAGAAGAAAAGCGACTTGTTTTTGGCTAGACATTTGATTCTAGTTATATATATATGAAAGAACATAAGGACCTCCTAATCTCTTAATTCTTTTCCCGTAATTTCAAGGAAAACATCATTTAAGGTTGGTAATTCAGAGTATACTCTGCCAAAAGAAATGGATTGTTCTTTTAGGTAATCAAGAACTCGGATTAAATTATGTTTCCCGCCGCTAAACTCAAGCTTTAATATATTATTTTCATAAGAAGTCTTATAAACATGAGGAAGTTCCTTTAAATTTTGAAGATGCATGTCATCAATTTGCAAGACTTCCATAGTGATTGATTCACCCGTTTTGATAAGTGCTTTTAGTTCTTCTTTTGTACCCACTGCAACATTTTTACCTTTATCAATAATGGCGATGCGAGAACAAATTTGTTCCACTTCCTCCATATAATGTGTTGTATAAATAATGGTAGCTCCACGTCGGTTTAATTCCATTATGCCCTCTAAAATTTTATTGCGGCTTTGTGGGTCAACAGCTACGGTTGGTTCATCAAGAATGATTAAATCAGGTTTGTGTGCAATTCCGCATGCTATATTTAATCTACGTAAAAGCCCACCAGATAATTTTTTCGGATGAAATTTTGTGAAATCTTCAAGTCCTACGAAAGCAATCGCTTCTAATACATATTGTTTTCTAACTTTTTTATCTTTGACATATAAACCACAAAAATAATCAATGTTTTCATAGACTGTAAGTTCATCGAAAACTGCGACATTTTGGAGTACTACTCCAATTCTTCGTTTACTATCGTAGCTGTCTGGTCGCATAGGCTTACCAAAAACTTCAATGGTCCCCTTGTCATAGGTAAGTAAAGATAAGATACAACTAATAGCTGTGGATTTTCCGGATCCGTTTGGCCCTAGCAAACCAAATATTTCACCTTCTTTAATGTCTAAGCTAAGATGATCTAGGGCAACTAGCTCTTTGTAACGTTTCACTAAATTATTTACTTTTACTATCATATCCGTTTCCTTCCTTTATCATATAATTGATATTATTTTAAAATAGTACTGATGCGACGATTGATGTTATCCCCTGTGTTGTGGTCTACTTTGGATAAATACGATATGTGATTCAAGTTTAAAGATATTATAGATCCTTTTGATAGTACTTGTTAGTGAAAGGCGTCAATATTTTAAATGACAAATGTCATATCCTAATTGTATTAATACATTGAGGATGTGATATTTTACTGAAGGGCTTGATTCTTTTGAAATATTTACATAAATGACTAATTTTTATAGACGAAAGAAAGCATCATCCTATATAATAAAGCAAAAGAATGTAAGTGGAACGTAAACGAGTTTTTGCATTCACCAAGTTTTAGAATAATTAGCATAAAATATAGAAGAAAGGTTTAGTAGCCAATAACTATGGAGACGCTATCGGATCGTGCAATCATTTTTATAGGTTGTGTTTTAATCTTGTTATTAAAACCAATTACAATTACAAGTGTTATTGTATTGCTCATTGCACTTTCTGTTAGTGCATTGAATTTATTTTATGAAGAATCCCATTATGTAAAAATACTATGCATAATTTATGCTGTGTTATGTGTCGTTGAACCATTGTTTAGCGTGTTTTTACCGCTTATTTTCTATGATACGATAATGTCAAAGGATTACTTTATAAGTGGTTTACTTGGAGCATTATTATTAAGGTATTTCACAAATAAAGAAGCTATAGACATTTTCCTCTTGTTATTTCTTGTTGCGTTATCTTACTTACTTATGATTAAAACAAAACGTAATACAACGTTACTTACGGAATACAAGAAACTTAGAGATACAAGCAAGGAGCTTAGCTTATTACTAGAAAGTAAGAACCGCGATTTAATTGAAAAGCAAGATTATGAAATACATCTTGCGACTTTAAAGGAAAGAAACCGAATTGCAAGAGAAATTCATGATAACGTAGGACACCTTTTATCAAGAACTATTTTAATGTTAGGTGCAATTATTTCGTTGAACAAGGATAAAAAATTGGATGAATCCTTAGAAACAATTAAAATAACATTATCCGATGCAATGGATAATGTAAGGCAAAGTGTACATGATTTGCATGATGAATCGATTGATTTAGAGACGGAGATAAAGCGCTTGGTAGATGATTTTCGTTTTTGTGAAATAACTTATGAGTATGATATGGAGCTAGTGGGGAATCGAATATTAAAGTATAGTTTCCTTGCCATTATAAAAGAAGCTCTATCCAATGTTATGAAACATAGTAATGCAACAAAGGTTCACATTATTGTAAGGGAGCATCCTGGAATCTATCAACTTTTAATTCATGATAATGGAATAGTAAAAATAAAATCCAAAGAAGAGGGCATTGGTATTGTTAATATGAAGGAGCGCGTATCAAGTTTAAAAGGAACGATATACATATCAACGGAAAATGGTTTCCGTATTTTTATATCTGTGCCCAAACAGGGGGTAGTATGAGAGTAGTTATTGTTGATGATGATAGATTGGTTTGTAGTTCACTTAAAATTATTTTAGAGGCAGATACTGAAATAGAAGTGATTGGGGTTGGACACGATGGTAATGAAGCAATTAAACTTTTTGAGTTGCATTGTCCAGATGTATTATTAATGGATATACGTATGGGATTGGTTTCAGGACTAGAGGCAGCAGAGAAGATATTAATGAAAAATAAATTGGCTAAAATACTATTTTTAACTACATTCTCAGATGAAGAATACATAGTAAAAGCGTTAAAGATAGGCGCAAAAGGCTTCATATTAAAGCAAGATTATGAAAGTATCATACCGGCACTTAAGGCGGTAAATATAAACCAAAGTGTTTTTGGTGGCGATGTAGTAGACAAATTACCACAGCTAATGCAAAACTCAAAAGATTTCAATTATAAAAAATACGGTATTTCAGATAAGGAATATGAACTGATTGAATGGGTTGCGGAAGGATTAAGTAATAAAGAAATTGCAGAAAAATTGTTCTTAAGTGAAGGAACCGTCCGTAATTATCTCAGTATTATACTTGAAAAATTAGCTTTAAGAGATAGAAATCAATTGGCTATATTTTATTACAAAAATAATTAGATACTGAGTGTTTTAAGTGCTATCTTACTTATTGGTTATATGGCGATTATATTTTTCGAATAGTAATCGATACATGACAACAAAATATGCGAATAGTAAACGTTTATATGGCAGACTAAAAATACAGAATTCATTTGAATGAAACTATTTTTAGTCTGCTTCTTGTATAATAGGAAATTTTATGCATTTCCTATTATACAAAAGCCCTTAGGGCATATATGCGCAGCTGTGCGCGTGGTACAAAAGTTGTGCTATTCACTATTTGCTTGTAAGAGTGTTCGAAGCACTTTGTTTCTTACTCTGTCTTTGTTAGAAGTCTCTTATAAAAATAGTCTACACAGATTGCTCCAAAAGGTGCAGTTATGAGAATGGATAGCACAGCAACTGTTAAAACTGTTTGACCACAAGGAAGTCCCATGGCAAGAGGTATCGCACCGATTGCAGCTTGTACGGTAGCCTTTGGAGTGTACGCAATCATACAGAATATGCGCTCATTTCTTGATAATTCTGTATGGAATAAGCAAACAGCTACTCCTAACATTCGGAATACCAATGCACCAAGTACCACTAAAATGGCAACAAATCCTGCTGTTAACGCATAGTTTAGATCTACGGTTGCTCCAACCAATACAAAGAGCAAGACTTCTGCGGCAACCCACAATTTGTTGTATTTCTCGGATAATCCTTTAGCAATACCAGAATCTTTCTTAAAGATTACGATTCCTGTACTCATGATAGCAAGCAATCCCGACATTGGAATTATTCCAGAAAGACGATTTTCACACTCAATCAGTAAGAATGAGATTCCTAGTAAGACTAGAACTTTTACGGTATTTCTCATGTGATAAATTTTGAAAAAATGTGTAAGTAAAATTCCACATAAAATACCAACAAGGATTCCTATAACAATAGAGATTGGAATTTGAAGAAAACTTGATGCAGTGATTTGTTGCCCAGTTGCAAGGGAAGTTAAAGCAGTAAATATAACAATGACAAAGACATCATCCACCGATGCCCCGGCTAAAATTAATTGTGGAATGCTATGTTTTTTGCCATATCCTTCTTCTAGGAGTTTTATCATCCTTGGTACTATAACTGCAGGGGAAACAGCCGCAATCGTTGCACCAATGATGGAAGCTTCTAAAATACTAATATTTAATAATTTAGGAGCTAAAATAATAACTCCAAGCATTTCAAAACATGCCGGTACAAAGCACATCAATATTGCAGGGCGTCCGACTTTTTTTAAATCACTGATATCTAATGATAACCCAGCTCGAGTTAAAATAATTACGAGGGCAAACTGGCGCAAATCAGGTGAAATTCCTAATATGGAATCATGCAATAAATTAAGAGCATATGGGCTTAGTATCATTCCTGCAATAATCATGCCAAGCAAACTTGGTAGGTTTAATTTCTTAAAAATGGACCCTAAGAATAAACCAAGTAGAAAAATTAACGCTAAACTTGTTAACATAAAAATCCTCCCATTAAAAATTAAATGAAATCCCTTGAAATCAACCAGAAAAAGAATGAGATAAGTATATTCTCCACGCATTCTTTGTTCAATTATAGAAGAACTTATTTCATATATTGCATCGATATGTTCATTCCTATAACTAAAAAAAGCTGATGATTTCTGTGATATGTTTCACAGAAGTCATCAGCATATTTGCGGTTTAGGTCTTAGCCAAGGGAGAACTTCATTCCCTATCATTACTATAGCAGACTCATTTAAGTGTGTCAATTAAAAAAGGGAGTGCTATATGAATGGTAGAAAATCGTAAATTCGTAGTATATTTATCATTACAGATATTGACTCTTCTATAAAAATAAGGTATAATAAAATTAAGATTAAGGCATGCCTAACAAAAGTATTTGGCATAATTAATCCAGAAACAGAAACAGAAACAGAAACAGAAACAGAAACAGAAACAGAAACAGAAACAGAATTAGAATTAGAATTAGAATTAGAATTAGAATTAATAAAATAAATGTTAAACAAAAATATAATTAATAGAACTGTAAACGGTAAAAATTATAGAGCAAATAAAAATAGAAAGAGGGAATGATTATGAACTTACTAAAAAGAAAATTGATCGTATTATTGGAAGTGTTAAGTATTTTAATGATTTCAGCATTTGTAGTATAATAAGATTAAAAATAAATGCTATTATTAAATGAACAAAAGCAAAGAATGAAAAGAATAATTTAAGAAAAACATCATTTCTGAGAGGGACTTTAAATGACGCAAAGTAAAGAAGATTATCTAAAAATTATATATGAGGCTGAACTAAAAAATGTTGAAGTTAATAATAAATATATAATGAAAGAATTAGGGGTAAGCGCCGCATCTGTGAGTGAAATGCTAAAAAAGCTGGAAAAAGACGGATTCGTAGAATATGTTCCGTACCGTAATATCGTAATTACGGAGCAAGGTAGATTAAAAGCGATTGCATTGGTTCGAAAACATAGGTTGTGGGAAGTATTTTTATTGCGTCATTTGGGATTTTCATGGAGTGAAGTACATGATGAGGCTGAGAGACTAGAACACGTAACCTCTGAAACTATGCTAGAACGTATGGATGCATTTTTAAGTTATCCAGAGATATGCCCACATGGTGGAAAGATTCCAAGAGAAAATGATTACACACCCGAGATAAGAACAATTCCTTTAAGTAATTGTCAGGAAGGACAGGTATGTAAGATCATGAGAGTTCCTGAAGATAAGAACATCTTAGAATATCTAAGTCAAATTGGGTTAGGAATTGGTGAAGTATTTCAGATTAAAGAAATAGGACAGTTTGAAGGGATGTTTGTCTTAAAAAATGAACTTAAGGAAGTAAGTATTAGCTATAAAGTGGCCTGCGAATTATTTGTTAGCGTGGAGTGCACCATTTAATTTTAAAGTAGGAATATATAGAGCATTGTATCGATAAAACCATAACTATTTTAAATCATTTTGATATTAAAATAGTTATGGTTTTTTAGATTTTAAATGTCAAATGTTATTTATTGAGGAAAATAACATATGTATATTAAAAAGAGAACTTTGAGGTTGACTATGGTAAACAAAATTGTTAGCGAAGATTATGCTGATATAATAGTACAAAATCGCAATTTAAGTAAATATCAAGCGGTAACAGCTGCAGTTCCACTGGACAGCAGAGTATCCATGATAAACCTACCCCGGAATGAAATTGATAAATGCAGCTTTAGCACTTATGGCTATCAGGCGTTCCCTTCCTGTTATACGGTGGAAGTAACATTGAGTTTAACAGCATCAAGAATCCCAAATGTGCAAAATATCTCTAATTTAGGGATGGTTGGTCAAGGGGTAATGGTTGCAGTTATTGATACGGGGATAGACTATTTACATGATGCGTTTAAGAATGCAGACAATACAACTCGAATTCATTCGATATGGGATCAGACAATTACGGAAGAAGAAAATGCGAATGGAACGAACACGACATTATATGGAAAAGAATTTACAAGGGATATGATAAATCAGGCTCTTGCATCTGAGAACCCATTAGATATCGTACCGAGTAAGGATGAAATTGGACATGGTACTGCTATGGCTGGGATTATTGCAGGAAATGAGAAGTCGGATGATGATTTCCGGGGTGTAGCTCCTCAAGCTGAAATTATTGTAGTGAAATTAAAAGAAGCAAAACGTATCACGAAAGAGATGTATTCTATACCCGAGAATGCCGTATGTTATCAAGAAACAGATATTATTTTTGCATTAAATTATGTTAAGAGGCAAGCGGAAATTTTAGATCGTCCACTTGCAATATGTATCGCACTAGGTTCAAATCAAGGGAGCCATGATGGAAGAGGAGTTCTAAGTACGTATTTAACTGAGTTGTCAGATATGCCTGGGATATGTGTGGTTGTATCCGCTGGGAATGAAGGAATAGGAAGAAGGCATTGGTATGGAGTACTTTCTAATAATTCAGCATCAAATGAATTTCAAGTGCGTGTTGGAAAGGATGAACCCGGATTTTCGATGGAAGTGTGGAAATCGTCACCATCGCGTATAGGAATTGACATTACCTCTCCAACTGGAGAATATATAAAACCAATTTATCCGTCAATAAGTAATTGCCTTGAACATAATTTTATTTTTGTACCAACGACTGTGTGGATTAATAATTTCTTGATGGAATCTTCGACGGCTGATCAGCTGATATTGATTCGATTTCGCAATCCAAGCGAAGGACTGTGGAAATTCCGTGTGTATAACTTAGATAACCAATCTACAGATTATCATGTATGGTTGCCTTCAAAAGGTCTGATATCCGAGGAGACATATTTTATCGATTCCAATCCGGATACCACGATAACCTCTCCTGGTAATTCATATTCTTCAATCACAGTGTCTGCGTATAACCACCAAAATGATAGTATATATTATGCATCGAGCCGAGGAGTGAACAGAAAAGGAGTGCTAAAACCTGAGTTAGCAGCTCCAGGCGTCGAAATTATTTGTCCCATTAATAATAATAGGTATGGTACGTTAACAGGAACGAGTGCGGCGGCAGCGCATTTAACAGGGATTACGGCTATGTTACTGGAATGGGGGATTGTAAGAGGAAATAATCCTAGTATGGATGGAATTGATATTAAGTCGATGTTGATCCGTGGTGCAAAAAGAAATCCAGAAGATCCAATTGATCATATATGGGGATATGGTAGAGTCGATGCTTATGGAGTGTTTGAATCGTTAACTTATCGTTAGTTATCTGTAGTTTTAACTTGATATTCACATCAAAAAGAAATTTAGATATTAATTTGAAAAATGCGTGCATTAAAACTCACGAACTCTTATTTTATATCATTGAATATGGCAATGCATCATATTTATATAAGAAGAA
>CAJJLI010000011.1 GCA_905192625.1 uncultured Clostridium sp.
ATTAATCATCTTATTCGTTTCGTCTAATAAAGGCACATGGACTGTAATAAAGTCACATTCAGCAAAAATCTCTTCTCTTGTTTTAATATATTTAATTTCTCTGGAAAGATTCCATGCATGTTCTACTGAAATATAAGGATCACATCCGTATACTTCCATACCTAAGCGATTTGCAGCATTTGCAACTAAAACACCAATAGCTCCAAGACCGATAACACCTAGCTTTTTGCCTTCGATTTCTTTACCTGCAAATTTAGCCTTTTCCTTCTCAACTAATTTTGCAACATCTGGATTTTCTTTTGCAGATTGTACCCAGTTGATTCCACCTACGATATCTCTTGACGCTAAGAGCATACCTGCAACCACTAATTCTTTAACACCATTTGCATTCGCTCCTGGCGTATTAAATACAACAATTCCCTCTTCGGCGCATCGATCCAGTGGAATATTATTTACACCTGCTCCTGCTCTTGCAATTGCTTTTAAATTATTTGAAAATTCCATATCGTGCATAGCTGCACTACGTACAAGTATAGCATCAGCTTCGTTTGTTTCTTCTGTTTTTTCATAGGTATCATTAAACAATTTTAGACCAACCATAGCGATTGGATTTAAACATTTGTATTTAGCCATAATTACCTCCTTGCTGCATAAAGTCAGCGATTACATATTCTCAGCTTCAAAATTCTTCATAAACTCAACAAGTTTTTCTACACCTTCAATTGGCATTGCGTTATAGATACTAGCTCTCATACCACCAACACTTCTGTGTCCTTTAAGGTTTTCAAAACCTGCTGCTTTTGCTGCTTTAATAAATTTAGCATCCAATTCATCGCTACCTGTTACAAAAGGAACATTCATTAAAGAACGATCTTCTTTTACAACAGTTCCTTTAAATAGCTTACTTTCATCCAAGTAATCATAAAGAATCTTCGCTTTCTTTTCGTTCAATTCTTTCATTGCTTCTAGGCCGCCCATATTCTTAAGCCACTTAAATACTTTACCGCAAATATAAATTCCATAAGCAGGAGGTGTATTATATAACGATTTGTTATCATCGTGTATTTTATATTTAAACATTGTTGGTGTTCCTGGTAATGTATCCTCCGTGATTAAATCTTCACGTATAATAACAATTACCACACCCGCTGGTCCAATGTTCTTTTGAACACCACCGTAAATTAAAGCATATTTTGATACATCCACTGGCTCTGATAAAAAGCAAGAAGATACATCCGATACTAAATCTTTCCCTTTTGTATTTGGTAAGGTCTTAAATTTAGTTCCATAAATAGTATTGTTTTCACAAATATATACGTAATCAGCATCTTCACTAACCGGAAGATCGGAACAATCTGGTATGTAAGAAAAAGTTTTATCTGCCGAGGAGGCAATTGCATTCGCTTTTCCATAAATTTTAGCTTCTTCGTATGCTTTCTTTGCCCATTGACCGGTGATGATGTAATCTGCAACTTTATTTTTCATTAAATTCATAGGTATCATTGCAAATTGTGAAGAAGCGCCACCTTGTAAAAACAAAACTTTGTAATTATCAGGGATATTCATCAAATCACGTAAGTCTTGTTCTGCTGTGTTAATTATTTCTTCATAAGCTTTGGAACGATGGCTCATCTCCATAACGGACATTCCTGTTCCCTTATAATCTAGCATTTCTGCTGCTGCTTCTTTTAACACTTCTTCTGGTAATACTGCTGGTCCTGCGGAAAAGTTATACACTCTACCCATTGTTAATTCCTCCTTCATCTTACATTATTCGCTTATTCCTAAGCAACTTTACTTAGCTATATTTTCATAATTTAAAGCTATAACACTTTAATAGACTACATTATAAGACTTTGTCAAATCTTAGTCAATAGCTTTTTTATTTATCTTGTTGCTTTCTTTTAGTAATACATATATGATAGGAATGTCCATAATATCCATAGTTTTTCATTTTTTAGTACGAATGGAAACTTTAATCAGTATAACCTGGGAATTTTAACAACTGATTAACTGCAAGGCACCATTACGTAACCCTACTCTATCACGTCCTAGTAGTTGAAAGTGTATTGACTACGACAAGTTTCTCGTCCGTGGGCAAATCTCTGGTCCTACGAATAGAAATCATATATAAGTCATAAGATGAGGATTAGACACCGAATAAGTTAAGTTCTAATAATTTTTTAAAATCATTTCATGAAAATGTGGTGGATAGATATAGAGGTCCTGGAACGGTAAAGCTGAACCAGTTCTTTCTGCTACAATTTTGTTCCATATTTTTATTAGCAAAATATGGAATGTCTGTTATAATAGTATTAAACATGTTTTGATACTAAGATGATCTAATTATTTGACTTCATTGAGAATATTAACATATTATAAGGTTGTCAAGGAGACGATATGAAAAGAAAATCATTTTTTAAAAAATTGTATACAAAATATTCGAAAACAATCATTTATTCAATTATTAATGCATTTTCATGTGCTTTTATTTATGCCTTTTGGACAGCCACTTATAAAATTTTAAATATGAAAGCTGGAGAATATCCTGAAGAGCCAAGAAATATTATTAATGAACGGCTTGTACAAGTATTACCTTGTATAATAGTTGAATCAATAATTAAGTGTTTGATAATCACGATAGTATTGATTATTCCAATTCTATTATATAGATTTAGAGTTGATAATAAAATTAATTTAGTTTATGAACTTAGAGTATACTTAAAGGAAAAAAAGAAGATTCGAAATGATATGTAAATATAATACAAATGAAGGCACTTATAATAAAGATATTACTTTACTAATTATGGGACAGATTATATTCCACTGCTTACGTAAATTTTATTGTGCCTTCGGTGATTATAGTTCCTTCATGGTGAGAATTAGATATAATTAATTCTTATCAGGAAGGAACTTTTTTATGTCATTATTTTTAATAAACGTATTTGTTACACAGGCATATACTTGATGATCTATTTCAATCAGCGGGTGATTTTTTATTCTTTATAACTTATTATAATAAAAATTTAATCTTAAATTTTCAAATATCCCTAAATATTTAAACTGCGAATTTTGCCTTTCTTTATATATATTTTTTCTTTACAACAAGTCTAAAAATCCATGTAAAATAATTGGTGCTGCTATTGAATTATATCTTTTATAAAGCAAATGAAATATCACATGTGTTACCATGATTTTAGGAATTCTAAATGGATCTATATTTAGATAGGTAGCAATATCAATTTGATATTTAATTAAATCAAGTGGAACGTGCCCGATTGCAAACATGAATCCTACAACAAATACTGATAAATATTTAGATTTGATTAATCCATGCATCCGCGTCTGTATGTATCCTCGAAACAAAAGCTCTTCTGTAAACGAGATAACTAGAAAAAAATAAACAACTTCACCATAAAATTTAGGAGATGTAATATTCTTATTAAATAATGATAGATTTGGTACAACAATAAAAAGGAGACTTAATGTAAATCCCAACAAAACAGATTTTCCTAGGTTCCTATTTGAAAATCCTATAGAATTTAACCCCTGGTTTCTTTTTCGTACAATTATAAATACCATGGTTATAGCAATAATTTTATCTAAGTTTTTTAGATATACTCCTGTCTTTATAGCCAATTGAATAAAAAGGTAAAAAGACATAAAAAATACTATGTATACTGCGATTGCTAATATCCCATCCATCTTTGTATACGTTTGAACCATTTTGTTGTAATCCATATCATCGTTGGTATCATTCATTATGTATGTTTCTTCGCTATCCATTACTCACCTCCACATGGTATCTTACACCTGTCATTATTACTTTTCAGCCTGTTTCTATTATACACTAATTCTTCCATTTTGAAATAATCGGAACTATTTTAAGCACAAAATCCATAGTTTTTATACCTGTATAACATGGCTACAGGATAAGAGGTGGTCATGATTTAGGATGTGTAATCACTAACCTCTTTCTTTTTTATTACTTCAATGATAGTATTAGAGGCTTGTATTTTACCATAAACCTTTATTTTTTTTATTGTGGATTCAAATAATTCAACAGAGATATCACGATCTACTATTAATAATCCAGTAACCATAACATTGACTTTAGTTAAGTTATTAAAAGATTCTTGAAGTACCGATTTTGATAATCTAATAACACCTATTCCTCCTAGTGTACGAATATTGTTATCAAATTGTACTTGTTTACTTTGGTTATATAAATTGTCAAAATCATTTGTATGTTTTTCTAGAAGTTCTCGTATTGCTATTCTGCAGAATTCACTTCTATTGGAATAAATCATATTGTCAACAAGCATATCAATTTTACCCAATTCCATAACACCTACATTAATTGTTAATTTATCCGTCTTCAGCTTACTATCCATTTATACTCTCCTTTCCTTATCTATATACTCTAATTAGATGGTGTATAATTAATATCTCACAAATATTATTTTGTGTCAAGGAAATAATGTAAAATATTTCTAATAAATAGTAATTTTGTGTAATTCTGAATTTTAATATTAGAAACTAGATTACTTATAATGGAATACTTTACTCCAGGTAGATGTGGTAACCATTATTTATTATGACAAACTTTTAGAACCACATTTACATACCAACAAATGATCTAAAATATGACACAAATGCTTTAGTCAAAAAGTAATATTAGCTCTGTTATTTAATCTCTGTAAAATAAATAGTGCTGTTCAAAATAGAATACTCTACTTTAAACAGCACTATTGGTAGGAAAAATTCAAAAACTTATATTCAGTATAACTTTTCTTTTTATATCAAATTTCTCTATTTAGATTATAAACTACTCATATATTCATCCATTGCATCCGCAACCATCTTAGAATAATGTACCGCTTCAACAACAGTCTTTGCACCGTTAACAACGTCTCCAGAGGCAAATATTCCAGGTCTTGATGTCTCTCCGGTTTCATTGGTAACAATAAGGCCTTTTTGATTAACTTCAATACCTTTTGTGGTCGATACGATTTTATCTTTTGGTCCTTGTGAAATAGCAACGATAATAGAATCCGATTTATATAACTTCTCACTGCCTTCAACAGCGTGCATAACACCATCTTCATCCCATTCTACAGTCTTCATAATTGGTCCATCTTCAGTTAGCTCTACTGGAGATTTGCAAAGCTCAAAACGCACACCATCAATTTTTGCATATTCCACTTCCAATTGGCTTGCACGAATTGCATTACGATGAGAATACACGGTTACATCACGAACACCTTTACGAATGGCTGTTCTAGCTACGTCCATTGCTGAATTACCAGCTCCGATGATTGCAAGAGAGTCCCCCAATTCATAGGAATCTGGATTTACAAGATAATCAATTGCAAAATGTACGTTGCCAAGAGTTTCACCCTTAATACGAAGGCTATTTGGTCTCCATACACCAGTTCCAATAAAGACAGCTAGATACCCGTCACGGAACAAATCGTCAATGCCAATTGCCCCGCCAATCGTAGTGTTTGGACGGAAACGGATTCCTAGTTCCAACATCTTCTTTTTATATTTATCAAGTATTGTTTTAGGGAGACGAAATTCTGGTATACCATAACGAAGAACTCCACCAATTTTTTCTTTTGTTTCAAATACAGTTACATCATAGCCACGTTTTGCAAGTATAATAGAGATTGTTATTCCTGCAGGGCCTGATCCAATCACAGCTGCACGTTTGTTTTTCTTTTCTGCTCTTTCTAATACCATCTGATCAAAATAAGTACTGGAAATATAATTCTCAATGCTACTAATGTGAACTGGACTTCCCTTTTTACCAAGAATACAATGACCTTCACACTGTTTTTCATGATCGCATACTAAGGAGCAAACGATAGAAAGTGGATTGTTTTCAAATACCATCTCTCCTGCTTTAGAAATACCACCATTTAAAAATTCCCCAATCATTTCTGGGATATTGGTATTTATTGGACACCCTGTTCTACATAAAGGTTTCTTACAATTCAAACATCTTTTCGCTTCGTTAACAACATGTTCTGCCATTTTCATTCTCCTTTATAAACAACTTATGCATTACATACACTTCTATACTGAACGGTTGATTTCACATCATCCATTTGCATTTCTATTTTATATATCGTTTTTATTATATCTATTTTCATACAAATAGCAACAATAGTTAAAATGTTGTCAACATTTACATGTAAGCGTTTACATTCTACTTAGAATGTCTCACTTTTAAGATTTTAAAGTTCTTATTGAATAATTGGCGTTTTTCTACTATAGTTATACTGGCTTTAAGTAATTAAAGATTTTTTATTTTCTATATTTGTTTAGAATTACCTTATCTTTATTCAATTACTTTGTGAAGATTTTGCTTAATGAAACTAGACGATATAAAGCATACCGTATTAACTAGTTCTTCTTTGATAAGATCTTCTTAGATAAGGTCTTCTTTCATAAGTTTTTTACTTCACTTTTCTAATGAAAACAAAACTTAATTTTATTTTATAAAGTTTCACCCAAAGGAGATTGTTCATTATGGATAACAAATTAAATATTCTGCTGCTCACCACCGGAGGTACGATTGCTTCACTTTCAAGTTCTGAAGGCTTGATTCCAGGGCTAAGTGGAAACCATTTGCACTCTTATATCGCTAATTTTACCTCAGAATTAAACGTAACAATCGAAGACATTTTACATCTTGATAGTTCCAATATACAACCAGAAGAATGGTTAATTATCGGTGAACATATTTATAAAAATTATCATTCCTATGATGGCATTGTTGTCACACACGGAACGGATACCATGGCATACACTACATCGATTTTATCATTTATGCTTCCTAATATACCTATTCCTGTAGTTTTTACTGGCTCTCAATTGCCACTTACGCATCCGCTGACTGATGCAATTGACAATTTACGCTATGCCTTTGCAATGGCAACCTCCAAGGTACCTGGAATTTACCTTGCTTTTAATAGAAAGATTATTCTTGGTTCTCGTGCCGTTAAAATTCGTACCACTGGTTTTGATGCATTTGAAAGTGTGAATTATCCAAACATAGCAACCATAGACTCCACCGGCTTAAATATAAATTACCAAGTAGTGCCGAAAATTTCTGGTAAGTGTACCTTCAAAAATAAAATTTGTTCCGATGTATTTTTGCTAAAATTAACGCCAGGTTTAAATCCTATTATCTTTGATATGTTGTTGGACTTAAATTATAAAGGTGTTGTTATTGAAGCATTCGGTGCTGGTGGACTTCACTACATTCACCGTGATTTAATAAGTAAACTAGAAAAATTATCAGATAACGGAATCAGTATCGTAATTTCAAGTCAGTGTCTTTACGAACGTAGTGACTTATCCATCTATCAAACTGGACAATTAGCACTTCGTCACGGTGTCATTCAAGCCTATGATATGACGACAGAAGCTGCCGTTACAAAACTTATTTGGGCACTTGGTCAAACTGAGGATATGAATAAAGTTCGTGAAATATTTGCAACGAATTATGTTGGCGAAATTGCTCTATAGGTATCCTCTTAACATTTAAAGTGTGTTTTACATCTAGCATTGTAATTTAACTATTTTAAAGTACACCTTTATATCAATTATCATATAATAAAGTATACTTGACGCAAACTTCTTTCTGTGTAAGAAATGGTACTCTTTTAGACACCATTTCTTGACACAGAACTAGGGGTATGCTATCATGTTTAATGCTAGCCCAGGCATCAACAGAAATGTTTTCCGTAAGGATAAAATTAGCGCCAAGAACCTCTCATGGGTGTATAAGAGGTCGACGAGGTAGAGGGTTATCGAAGATTCGGCGGATGCTCTCTCATGTAGTTTGAACGTGTCATATACCGACAAAAATGCAGGTAACTGCCCAACAATCACGGTATAATCAAACATAATGTAACTAGTACTTTGAAAACAGAATAAGAGAGGACGATTCATTATGTGTGGTATTATTGGATTTACCGGATATTTAAGTGCTCCTGAAGTTCTTGTAAATGGACTTAAGGAATTAGAATATCGCGGTTACGACAGTGCAGGCATCGCTTGCTTTACAAAAGAAAATTTATCCGTAGTTAAGTCAGTGGGAAAGGTTGCTCAGTTAAAAGAGAGCATTCCAGCAGAGCTTAACTCAACTTGTGGAATTGGTCATACAAGATGGGCCACTCATGGAGGTGTATCAAAAGTAAATGCACATCCTCATGCTTGTGGCAACGTTACCCTAATTCACAATGGTATTATTGAAAATTACCACGAACTAGAAAAAGAATTAGCAGCGTCCGGAAGATTTCCTGTTTCTCAAACTGACAGTGAAATTGCTGCTATGCTCTTAGATAGTCTTTATACAGGGGATGCCCATGCTACAATTAAGGCTGCAGTGGACCGTCTCGATGGTGCTTATGCATTTTGCATACTTTTTAAGGACCAACCAGAGATTATCTACTGTATTCGAAAAGGAAGTCCTTTAGTTGCTTGTCATACAGAAGAAGGTTCTGTTGTTGCTTCTGATATGGTAGCTTTGCTACGTTATTCTAAGGATTATTTTGTTCTTCCAGAATATCAGATTGCAAAATTAACAAAGACTTCGATTGAAGTTACTGACTTAGATGGCAACCCTAAGACTCCTGAAATGCTTAGTGTTACTTGGGATATGTCCGCTGCACAAAAAAATGGATATAAACATTATATGTTGAAGGAAATTCACGAACAACCTGAAGCGTTACGTAGAACGATTACACCACGCTTATTAAAGTACGCCCAAAACTCAAAGCAATATTTCATTCCTGATTTTACTGCGGATGGAATTCCTGACAGTGTTTTTGAAGGTGTAAATCGTATCATAATAACAGCTTGTGGTACTGCTATGCATGCCGGATTAATTGGTAAGATTTTATTTGAACGCTTACTTCGTATCCCTGTTACTGTAGACATTGCTTCCGAGTATCGTTATCAAGATCCAATTCTTGATGAAAATACACTCGTTATAACTGTTTCTCAATCTGGAGAAACCGCAGATACCTTAGCAGCACTTCGTTTATCAAGAGAAAAAGGTGCAAGAACTTTATCCATTGTTAATGTAAAAGGTTCTTCCATCGCCCGTGAAAGTGACTATGTATTCTATACACATGCTGGCCCAGAAATCGCGGTTGCTAGCACGAAGGCATATACTGCGCAATTATCTGCATTTTATATGATTGCATTCCGTTTTGCTTATGTTAGAAAATGCTTGGATGTAAAGGATTGTTCTAACGCAATGAATCAATTGCTTGGTGTAATTCCAGAAATCGAAAAAGTCTTAGCAAAAACAGCAGATATCGAAGCAATTAGTAAGCATTTAGTGAAAGCTGAAAACCTTTTCTTTATTGGAAGAAGTATGGATTATGCTCTTTCCTGTGAAGGTTCGATTAAATTAAAAGAAATCACATACATTCATTCAGAAGCTTATGCTGCAGGTGAATTAAAGCATGGAACACTTTCCTTAATTACTGAAAATGTTCCAGTCATTGCTCTTGCGACACAAGACAATGTTTTATCAAAGATGATTTCTAATATGAAAGAAGTAAGAGCACGTGGTGCTTGTGTGATTTGCATCACTACTCCTGATGTTGTAATTGAAGATGACCTATATGATTATAAAGTAATAATACCAAAAACAGATGCAACGTTTGCACCATTTAGTGCAGCTGTTGTATTGCAGATGATTGCTTATTATACATCTTCCTTCCGAGGACTTGATGTAGATCAGCCAAGAAATCTTGCAAAATCAGTAACGGTAGAATAAACAAAAACCTCAAAATGTAATTCATTTTAAACTGACCTTCTATAAGTTAGACTCAAAAATCTAACTTATGGTGGTCACGTCATTTGAATTATGTTTTGAGGTTTTTTTATTCTCAACTTATAAAAATTAAACAGGTCGGTTTTTAATTATGAATTTTTAAATCCACTAAAATAAACACTACTGGAATTAATACTGCCAAACTACAAACTGCAACAAGGTTCTTAACTTTTACATCGTCTTTTAATAACTTCTTAAAGATCTTGTATATACACAAACCTATAATTCCACCTATTGTATTCGTTATTACATCAGAAATATAGCTAGCACCAATGCCAAAAACATATTGGAAGGTCTCAAAAAATAAGCTTAATAAAGTAAACATTGCGATCTTTTTTGTATTGCTAATATTTCTAGCCATTAAACCAAGATATATTCCAAGTGGTATAAACAAGATGATATTCCCATAAAAGTCAAGCTTATTAAAATAACTACCAAATATATTATAGAGTGGTTTCATGTTTAATGATCTTGAAAAATATCGTCCGTTACGAAACAATTCAAAAGGAGAAACATATTTAAATAATATATTGCTAAGCAAAAACCATACATAAAATATAAAACTTGTATAAAACATTGTATTAAAAATTTTCTTCTTCATACCTTTATCACACTTTCCGGTTCTTATAATAGATCTATTTATACGGATACCTTCCTCCGACTTAAATAATGCTATTACTCATATATAAACTTTCGTATTTCCTCTTTTGTTTTCAATCCATCTTTAAGAATCAAAACAGCTTGTTTCCTTTTACCTATTAAAACTTTCTGATCTACATAACTACCATCCGTTGGTATTCTTAAATTATCAATATCGTCAAACTTCAAACTTAAACCAATTTCTAAATATTTCTTAAAGTCTGATTTTGTAATATCAGTTTTTATATTAACACTGGAAACAATCTCATTCATAGTATTCGTTAAGTCCAAAAGATTTTTTTCTTTTAATGTATTCACCATACTCTTTAATACAGCCCTTTGTCTTTGAGTTCTTCCAAAATCGTTATTTTCCGTTCCTGTTGATACACTACGGACCCGACAATAACCAAGTGCCTGGTTTCCATTAAACCTTTGTGTCCCTACCACTACATTTCGATACTTTGGGTTTGAAATATAATTATGTTTGTTTAAATAAGCTGCTTCACCTTTTGTTAACGTCACTTCTACACCATCTAATATATCAACAATTTTTTCAAATGACTCAAAATTCACAAGCATATATCCATCAATGTCCAATCCAAAAGTAGATTCCATTGTTTCATATAATAGATTAATTCCCCCCGTTGAGTACACGGAATTTAATTTATTGTTATCATTTCCAGGAACATCAACATAGATATCTCTCATTATAGAAATAAGTTTTAATGTATTATTTCTAGCATTAATGGATGCAATAATCATAGAATCTGTATTTCGTGCGTTCTTAAATTCTTCAATTCCGATTAAAAGGATATTTATAATATCATCGTCATTTTTTTCTTCATGAATTAAACTAGAGCCATCTACATTAATATTGGTTTGAATATCACTTAATTTTCTGTTCGTATCAACAAATTCAAATCCTCGACCATATAAATAATCACCTAGTACATTACTTACTATTTTTTTACCCAAAGGAGAAATCACTAAAATAAAACTAACAAGAATAATTGTAGCTATAAAATAGATAATTTTTCTTTTATTAAAATCTTTCTTATTCTTTTTAACAACTTCACTTTTTTCTATTGTATTATTTTCACTAAATACTGAGTTCACCTGTTCTGCTAACGATAAATTTAACTGTTCCAGATAGTAATTGTCATGTGTTAAGTCGTCATGGATATGTGTATCGATCTTATCTTCATTGCTAACTTTAAGATCGTCTTGATATTCATCTTTCATATGATGTTCTCCTATTATTTGTGTGATTTTTCTTGCATAAATGATCCTTATCTTCTCTATTCATTCTTGATTTCTTTTCTATCCACAAAAAACTCCAATATGATTTTTAGTATAACATAGTATTCTTAAGAATTTATAAATTTTTCCAATATAATTGCTTAAGTTTTTATTTAGTCTATATTTCGAGCAAAATCATAGAATTTTTATAGATTCTTAATTGTATCTTAAACAGAATGCTATATACTTTTCTATAGCTTATCGAATATCAAAATGGATCGATTTATGCAAAATAATATCAATACAATTGAATTATATTTTGTCTACTTATGATATTTCCTGCATAGAATTGATTGAGCGAACGGAGGTTTTATGAAAAAAGTTATCAAAGTGTCCGGTATTGCCTTTTTATTTTTTTTAATCTACCTTATTTTAGGTGCTACCGTACCATTCAAAGATTTTAAAGAAGTAAATAATAATTTTAAAAGTGATTTTTCCACAGATAGGTTCTTTGACAATTCGATAGGTGTAGACCGCGCGACTGCTGTTGAAACAAGTCGGGACGCTCTTGATCTTCGATTACATATGTTAAATGAGGCAAAGGATAATATAATCATTTCATCTTTTTCAGTGAAACGTGATCAAAGCTGCAAAGAAATCTTTTCAACCGTTTTAAATGCAGCCAATCGTGGTGTAAAAGTTCAAATTATTTTAGATGGTATCACAAGTGCACATGATATGAAAAATGATTCCATGTACTATGTACTTGGAACTCATCCGAATATAGAAATTCGTTATTATAACACATTAAATTTACTAAAACCTTGGAATCTAAATGGACGCTTACATGATAAGTATATTATCGTGGATGATAAACTTCTTCTCTTAGGTGGACGTAATATTTCCAATTACTTTTTAGGAGAATACAACACTAAGGTGCTTAGCTATGATCGAGATATCTTTGTTTATAACAGCGCTTGGGGTTCAGACGATAATTCCTTAAGCGTAATATCGGAAGTAAAAGACTATTTTAATACGATATGGAATTCCAAATACAACAAAACTGTCTTTGATACAATCCCACGATATAAGAAAAATGATATACAACGCGCAGAAACAGAATTGGAAGGATGTTATAAAACCTTATTGACAGAGCGACCTGAATTATTTCAGACTCTAGATTATTCTTCTGTTACTGTTCCAACCAATAAAATCAGCCTTATATCAAATCCCATTAACGTGACTAAAAAAGAACCTTTGGTATATTATCAAATAACGCAGCTTATGTTGCAGGCAAAAGATAGAGTGATTCTACAAACTCCATATGCTGTTTTAAACGATACTATGTACTCTGATTTAAAACAAATAAATGATAAAGTACCTAATTTTACATTGTTTCTAAACTCGACGGCAGGTGGGGACAATTTTATGGCATCAGCGGATTATACTTGGAATAAAGATAAAGTAATCGCCACTGGGGTATCTCTTTATGAATTTCAAGGAGACCATTCGATGCATAATAAATCTCTAGTTATTGACGATGATATCTCAATCATTGGTTCTTATAATTTGGATATGAGAAGTGCCTACTTAGATACCGAGGTTATGCTTGTCGTTCATGGAGAAGAATTTAATCAGCTATTGACGAAACATATTACCACCATGATGGAACAATCCCTACCAGTAAATAGCGATGGTAGCTATGGAACCAATGGCGCTGTTGTAGCTCTAACACCAACTAAACTGCAAAAAATCACTCTCGGCGTTGCATCCGCTGTTTTTCAACTCTTTCGATTTTTACTATAAAAAAATTTCACTACTCAAGCATTTTGTTTATACAAAACTTAACGTATAAAATGGCTAGTAACTTTTAGTTTACTAGCCATTTTTCTTACAATTATATTGTTATTTTAGAATGCATATCATTACTGAATTCTCGTATAATTCAACTAAAGTGAATAATGACCACATGCAATACCGTCATATTCATTAAGCATATTTTCAGCAGCCCTCTTTGAATTTATGGTTACATAATTGTCTTTAAAACTAAACATAACCTGTATGTTTGCAAAGCAATCACCCATAAGTAAGCTCTTTATATATAATTCATTTTCACGTACAAACGCAGCGCAGGACATAATCTCAAACTGACCTGATTTTTCTTGAATTGTCTTATAACTACCAAATCCAAAAGGTATCTCGAACTGACCTTTTGTGTTTTCAAACGTTACTTTACCTTTCATTCCATCAAAATGGAATTCAATCCATTTTAAATTCATAACATTCTCATCCATATAATATCGCTTATGGGCAATATGGGTCTTGATTTCTGATTCTGATTTTCCCTCTACAACCGCGGTTTTTAAGTTATCTATGCGTTTTTTCAGATTCTGATACTCCGCTGGATTTTCAGGTAAGCATGATTTATTTCTTGCTACATAGGGATATACATGTTGATAAAATGCGTCAAATTGCATATTTAAACTTACTGGATTCCCTTGTGTATCGGCTGTGTT
>CAJJLI010000012.1 GCA_905192625.1 uncultured Clostridium sp.
GATCCATAAGGAATATTTACGGAACTATATAAGGTTCCCCATACAATATAGATTGCAAACATTAAAACAGTTCCCATCATGCCAAGTTTTTGTACTGGTAAACCAACAAAAATCAAAGCACCAAATAACACTAGTGGTAATGACATTCTACGTATCCAAGGTCTAAACTTTCCTTGTTTCGTTGCTTTTCTTGAGTCAATGACACGCCCCCATATTACATCTGAAAACGCGTACCATATACTCGCCACCAATAGCAGTCCTCCAACTGCCGCAGGAACAATCCCTAATACATCCGTATAATATTTCATTAGATAGGATGATATTAATAGGAAAAATAAATCATTCCCCAAATCACCAAACATATAAGCAACTTTGTCCTTTAGACCAAATTGTTTCATGACTTTCACCTTAACCTTCCTTTTGTATAGTATAAATAATTACGGAGTATTTATCCCATTGTTTCCTGTATATTTTATCAATGATAAATGGTATAATTTCTGTTGTGTAAATTATTTATCTATGGTATGTTAAAATTATATCATTGTTTTTTTACCATTACCTTATGTATATTGCTGTTTTATATAGTAATAATTGCTCTAAAATTGCATTGTATATATTTAGAAATGAAGGAGTTTGAATTGCATGAATAACTCAGACAATATTGTTATTAAATACAATATGGAATCTACAAACTATGAAATACATCATATGACTACAACAACGCCTTTACATATCACGTATCACAACCACGATTATCACGAAGTTTTATTTTTCGTATCTGGGCATTTAAAATACATGATAGAAGGTAACATTTACAATTTAAAACCAGGTGATATTTTAATCACTAATAATAAAGAGATGCATAAGCCCCTACTAGATGCTACAAAACCATACGAACGTTTTGTCTTATGGATTCATCCAAAGTTTATAAAGAAACTTGGAGATGACTCGATGAATCTTGCTGCTTCTTTTGATCTAGCGTCCAAAAATCAATGTCATTTGTTACGGCCATCTAGCTCCATGCACATTTTAATCTCTAATGTATTAGCGAATCTTGAACGTGCCAATACTGACAGCTCATTTGGAAGCCCTTTATTACAAAAGACATATTTGACTGAATTACTCATTTATCTGAATCAATTAAGTATCAATAATTTATACCAAGATGAGAGTATCCAAGAATACGATCATCGAATCAATGATGTAATGAAATATATTACAAACAATCTAAATGAAACATTAACTCTGGACCAAATTGCAGATGAATTTTATTTAAGCAAATATCACCTTTGCCGTCTTTTTAAGAAACACGTAGGAATGAGCATATATCAATATATTATTAAAAAGCGTTTAATCATAGCAAAGTCCTTGCTTATCAGCGGTTCTGATGTTAGAACGGCTTTTATTAATAGTGGTTTCTCCGATTACTCAAATTTCTTAAAAGCATTTAAAAATGAATACGGAGTATTACCAAAAAATATTGCTACAAGTATGAGACACGAGTTAGAAAAGCATCAGCAAACACTTGATAATGATTTGAATGTTAAACATGAGGAATACTGATACAAAACTATTCAAGGTCCATAAAGTAGAATTATCACCAAAGCTCTAAAATATATTAAAATACTCAAACAAAAAAACGTATTATTTCATACAACCATATGGTTTTACGAAATAATACGTTTATTTATTTAAATTATTATATTATTATTTATTATCTTTGATAAAAACAATGACTACCAAGAACATAATACTTAGAATATGATGAATAATTTGCTCTATTCTTCATAAGAAAATACATGTAATCTCCGATGTTGTTGTTTCCTGCCAAAGCTTCTACTGCAGCTTTTTTACAACTTTCAGTTACTTTTGATTTAAATTTCTCAACTCTTCCTGAGTTTGCTCCTGAAAATTGACCTGGTGCATAAATAACATCTTCGATAGTATTTCCCCAATATCCACTAAGTAATCGATTCACAATAACATTTGCTACTGCTAGTTTGCCTTCGTAGGATTCTCCTAAAGCTTCCATTGCTACAACAGTCGCTACTAAATAGATATCTTCATCGCTTACTTTTACAGCGGAACGATTCGTTGTTTTTGGTGTCTGTTTTTTTGCGTCTTCAAGGGCTTTTGCTAATTCTTGCGCCTTTTTCGCTTTATCTATCTCTACTTGTGATACAGCCTTATCTAAGTCAAAAAATTCTTCTGTAAAGTCGCTTGTAATATATGCGATGCCTCTTTCGCCATATTGAATTGCATCCCAGCCAGGTATTGAATACTCACTTTTTAAAACATAAGTTTCTCCTTGTTTTGCTTCACCTAATACTTTAGCTTCAGTACTAGCTTCGCTACGGATATTTACTGTACCTGCTGTAACTTTAACTTTAAAAGCTGCAAGTTTAATTGCTTCATCAATTGCATCTTGATCAAATAACAAATATTCATTGTTTGCATAACCTGTTACGTTTCCAGAAGAAATCTTCGTCCATTCTTCTCCACGTTCTAAGATTTTTGCATAAGAGTCTTTATTTAGTTTACCAACCACTTCTGCATCTGAGGTGGCATCCTTGCGGATATTTAAGGATTCATTTACATTAGCGATTACTTTATCAAACTTTACGGATTCTTCTTCTTTTACTTCTTCCTGTGTTTCGATTGATAATGTGCTAATCTCTTCTTCATCTTGTATCGATGCTGTGCTAATTTCATTATTTAAATTAACATCAGAATCTAGTGTCTCTTCATTTACTGTATCTATATTTTCTTCTGAAACCGCTTGAATATCATCGATTCCCTTATCCTCTAAGGCACTCCTCATACGAAAGTTTACAGAATTATAAAGCACTGAATCTTTCATGTCTTCATTTTCTTCATAATTATTTGATGCTACAGTAAAAATTTCTTCCTTCTCTTCTTGTGCAGTTTCTTTTACCCAGTCCGCAGCTAAAACTTTCTTATCGCTTTTCTTTAATTGTGTCTTTTGCAATAAAAATACATCTGCTAACATCATTGTGACAAAGAAACACATTCCAATTACAAGCAAGGTTGTAATTTTATACTTTTTATTCATGGTTGACTATTCCTTTCGATTTTTATAGATGTCTTAGACGATATTTGAATGATTAAATATTATCTTTGTTACAGAACAACTACATTATCTATTGAATTGTTACAAACTTATTACATTTTTATTGTACCAAACATATGAAATTCTGTCAACCATTGGAACAAGTTTTCTAATTAATCAGTGTTTATCAGCATTTGAATTACGTCGAATTATGAATTATTCTTTACATTGTTACAAAATAATTACTCTATTGTTAATCTAATACCAAATTAATATATCCTGCTTTATTATTAAGTTCCGTAAAATATTTCGTTTGGGAATCCACCACATTATTGTAAATCATTCCAAATGGCCTTAACATTCCTTCACTTAACACTTCCTTAGATGATCTTATCTTAATTTGTGAGTAGCTTTTATTCTGAAGAATCGATTGAAACACATACGGCACATATAATTCTGGGATGGTACTTTCTTTTATTACGATTGTGTCCTCTTGAACATAATACATCACAATGTATGGCTTCTCGTTTAGCAACACCTTTTTCGTCTCACCACCAAGGAGTTGGTTTTCCTCAATTGCATATCCTATACTCTCAATTCCCCAGCTTACATATCCTAGTTCTTCAAAATGCTCATCTCTTAACTTTTTATACTCATAAGGAGTGATATCTTCAATTCTTATATTTTCAGTAGTATCAAATTCATTTATACTAGTTGCAGAAACAGAGCTTACGTTTTCACTTAAGTCTTGTTGCTTTTCACTCATATAAAATATTGTTTGATAGCCTTGTTTTTTATAATAATCAAATAATGTTTGACTGGCTGGTACTAAAACTGTTGTTACACCAATTTTATTAAGTTCCTGGTTTGCATAGTTTAGTAAGTCACGCGCAATCCCCCTACCACGATAGTTCTTTAAGGTTCCCACAGCATAAACATAGCGGATTGGTTTGTAACCATCCGCCATTTTAATTGTCGCCGGTAATAGATTTAACATCCCAACAACCTTAGACTCTATCGTATAAACCAGGGTTTCTTTTTCTACATTATGATTTGAAAAAAAGAATTGAATATACTCCTCGCTATCTCCAAAACATTCTTTCCATAACGATTTTATTTCGTTTAAATCATTCTCATTTGCAAATCGTATCATGTATACCTCCCTATAATAATCTAGCCGTATATTTTTCTAATAAAATGTCTGGATAGTAAGACATCTTTGCTTTTCTAAGTCCTTCATCGCCTAAATCTTCTTCTCGGTTGATATATTGATACTCTTGACATTTATGAAGTACAAATTGCTGGTTGATCATTGGGTAAGCACCTTGGATATTGGCAAATGCTTTTTCTATATGAATATCAAAGGTTTCATCATTAATTTTACTTCCTATCGTGTATGCTATCACTTTACCTTCTCTACGAATAAGTCCTCCAATAAGCCCTAATTCTTTATAATTAGCAAATGCTTCCTTCACTGCACAAAGTTCATGATTTAAACTTGGATCGTCAATACAATCATACTGTTCACACCATTCATCGTTCATCTTTAAGCACTCTTCAAAGTTATCTTCAGTAATTTCTTCAAAGCTCCAATCATCATTGTCTTTAAATCTTGCGATGTGATTTCGTTTACCATGCAGTTTTTTTCCAGCGAGTTTGCTCAACTTTTCAACCGTATAAAGATATTCTGCCTCATCACGGTTTGCTTCTATCTCAAACTGATTTGGATATAATTCATTTAAATAATCTACCTGTTCTTTAATCATTCCTCTTAATACAAAAGGTATATTGTGCTCTTTCGCATCCTCTTTTAAACAATCAATAACATACTCCATCTCGCCTTTTCCAGCTGGATAACTATAAAATGTTTCTTCACCCTTACCACTTCTAGAGCAATAAAAACCATGGAAATTCGCTATTTCTAATTGATATTGTTTACTCCATATAAAATTATTCACAAACGTATATTCACAACTTGGTGAATTGCCTTCTAACAAACACTTTTCTATCCATTCTTTATCTTTTAGTTCTATTGGTCTAAATTCTATCATAATAATCCTTTCGTTATTCCTTCTCACTGTCCTCTTTAAGTATCTTAATTTCTTTATTATGGTCTCCATAATGTATATATAATATCATTAACGTATTTATTATAGCACAAAACCTTTCTTTTACAATAGAGTATGTATTTGGCTTTTAAATGCTAATATTTAAAAAACCTGTTTTTCATTTTCAGAAAAACAGGCATAGTTTATTTATTATTTTGTATTCACTCTTACATCAAAACCTTTTTTAATAAGTCCTTTTACTACGCTCTCAAAGTGCTCAGAATCAATGCGGACAAATATTTCTTGTAGCCCCATAGTTTCTGTATTTATGATAACAATATTTTTAATATTACCATCATACTTCGCTATTGTATCAGTAATTCTAGCAAGAGTTCCTTTATAATCATAGGAGTAAATAGTCATCGTATTGTAATCTTCACCATACAATTTTTGATATTCTTTAAAGATTGCTTGTTGTGTAACAATTCCTATTAGTTCCTCTTTATGATTTACAACTGGGATAAATCGAAACTTAGTAGAAATAAACATGGTAGCTGCTTCTTCAATTGGTGTATTTTCATCAATTGGTGTTAATCTTGTGCGCATCATTTCACGCACTGGAAGTGCTACAAACTCTTCCTTGGTTCCATTAAACTCACGGAAAAATGTCTCGAAAATATGTTGTTTTGATAAAGCACCCGCAAACTTTTTCTGATCGACTACTGGCATTGATAAAAGATTATGCTCGTCTATAATAGCTAATGCTTCCTCAATCGTATTATCTACGGAAATACATTTTAAATCAACATAAGGTTTCATAATTGCCTTAACTTTCATAATATCCCACGCCTTTCTGCTAATCATTATGGATAACCATAACCCACTTCTTATCTATATAATGAATCAATTATTAAGATAATACTTACAATAAATTATAATTATATTGTACCAAAAAAGCAAGTTGAACTTGCATATTACGCAAAAACAAGATACTATATTACCAGAAAAAGTTTATGTTTTTCAATACTAAATATATTTTTTGAACTACTTTTTTTTAACAAAGTAAGTACTATGCTTGCTTTCACTTTTTAAATTGATAAAGCTTAAATGATAAACTAGAAAAGAGGGAATATTATGAAACTATGGGGCGGTCGCTTCACCAAAGAAACCAATCAATTGGTACATAATTTTAATGCTTCCATTTCATTTGATCAAAAATTCTATCAACAAGATATTAAAGGTAGTATTGCTCATGTAACAATGCTTGCCAAACAGGGAATTTTAACAAATGAAGAACGCGATAAAATTATTACAGGCTTAGAAAGCATCCGAAATGATATTGAAGATGGTACCCTTATTATTGATAATACAAGTGAAGATATTCATAGCTTTGTTGAAGAAAATTTAACAAAACGCATTGGAGACGCTGGTAAAAAACTTCACACTGGAAGAAGTCGAAATGACCAGGTTGCGCTTGATATGAAATTATATATTCGCGATGAAATCACTGAAATAAAGTCGTTGCTTTTCAATTTACTTCAAACGCTTCACTCCCTTATGAAAGATAATTTAGAAACTTATATGCCTGGATTTACACATTTACAAAAAGCACAACCAACGACACTTGCACATCATCTTGGTGCTTATTTTGAAATGTTTAAGCGAGACCATAGTAGATTGACTGATACCTTTGAACGAATGAATTATTCACCAATTGGATCTGGTGCTTTTGCTGGCACAACTTATCCGTTGGACCGTGAGTACACAGCATCCTTACTTAATTTTAAAGGTGCTACTAATAATAGTATGGATTCTGTTTCCGACCGTGATTACCTCATTGAATTATTAAGTGCTTTATCAACTATCATGATGCACCTTAGTCGTTTCAGCGAAGAAATTATTATCTGGAATTCAAATGAATATCGTTTCGTGGAAATCGATGATGCCTATTCTACTGGAAGTAGTATAATGCCACAGAAAAAGAACCCTGACATTGCTGAATTGGTTCGTGGAAAAACTGGTCGTGTTTATGGCTCTCTTATGTCCATTTTAACTACGATGAAAGGGCTTCCTTTGGCATATAATAAGGATATGCAAGAAGATAAAGAACTTACCTTTGATGCGATTGATACCGTTAAAGGCTGTGTTTCCTTATTCACCGGCATGCTTTCAACCATCCGTTTCCGCAATGATGTAATGGCGGATAGTGCAAAAAATGGTTTTACAAACGCAACCGATGCTGCCGATTATCTTGTTAACCATGGCGTAGCATTTCGTGATGCACATGGCATTATTGGTGAACTAGTTTTATACTGCATTGCAAAGAACTGTTCTTTGGACGACTTAAGCCTTGAAGAGTATAAAAATATATCTCCAGTGTTTGAAGAAGATATTTATGAAGCTATCCGCTTACAAACATGTGTTGAAAAACGTAACACAAAAGGCGCACCAGGTCTTATCGCAATGCAAGAAATCATTCAATTAAACGAAACATTTTTAAATACATTACAGTAGTATAGTCATTCAGGCGAGCCATCCAAAGTAAAAAGGTTCATGCTTCGATTCCAATGCATAGAAGTACTAATTCTATAAAAATTTTTATTAGGCATAGTATCAAACATATAACTTGCTTCGCTCAGACAAATCTGTTTGATACTATAATAAAAATTTTTATATATGTACTTCTAATACATTCTCTTAGGCGCATTCACTCTTTTTACTTTGGATATCTTGTCAGCTAGTTATTGATTTTTATATGGTAGTTATAGTAATTGATTACTTATGTTTTCAGGAGGTTAATACAATGAATATTTTATATTTCTTAACTCCAAAAAGTGATGTCACTTATATTTATGACGACTTTTCGTTAATCGAAACTTTAAATACACTGGAAGAACATCGCTATTCTTCAATTCCAATTATAAGTAAAAACGGGAAATACGTTGGCACCTTAACAGAAGGTGATATACTTTGGGCGATTAAGAATAATTTTGATTTATCAGTTCAAAACCCTGATAAAATTCTTATCACACAAGTTCAAAGAAAAAAAGACAATCAACCGGTAAGAGCCGATGCTAATATGGAGGACTTAGTGAGTAAAGCAATGTGCCAAAACTTTGTCCCTGTAATTGATGATAATGGTATATTTATTGGAATCATAACAAGAAAAGATATTATAGAATATTGTTATACTCATTTTGAGAAACAAGAAAAAGTAAAACGATAAAAAAGGGAGTAGTGAATTTCATTCACATCCCCAACATATTGTACCGTAAAAGAGTAAGTATCATAGTCTCACTGCTATGGCACTTACTCTTATTTTTATTATATGATAGAAACTTTCCTTCGCACTTCTCTTCCCCCTACTTCGTTACCCCTTACTCTTGCTTCTTCATTTTACGAGAAACAAAATAAGAATAATACAAAGTGGCTATGATACCGACGATTAAGAACCACAAAATAAAACGATTAAATATTTTATTTTGAATAACACCAGCAATAATCATGAAAAGTCCGTGTAAAGCCAGTATATATCCAAAAAAACGATTTGATTTTCTAAAACAGTTTTCGTCCGACATCGTTAAATGCGTCCTCACCCCAATCACATGATTTCTTCTTGCGGTGGGTAAATAATTCCCTAAAATAATAAAACAAACTCCAGTAGCAATTGGTACAATCATCTTATAGTTTAGATTTTTTGTAAGTCCAGTGGAAACAGTTATCCAAGAAAGAACGATTGCCATAAGAACAAGTGCCCATCTGAGTTTATTTCCCACTTTAGGATGTCTCATCAATTGATTGTTTGAGCTATCCGTAATTAAAATAAAATCATATAACAGCAGCATAAGGATCGGTGATGCTCCTATCAAAAATATATACTTTTTATCCACATAATTGTCGATTTGCCACTGACTGTTCCAATGGATACCAATGTCTCCATCTATATAAAAATAACTTACTGCACAACCTATAAAAGATACCACTGCGAGTATATATAATAACATTTCCGATTTTTTTCGTTTATTCTCCATTGATAGAACCTCCAATTTATAATTTATCGAATCTTATCGTCTTTCACAACTTATTGTCCACGACTACTAAAATCAAAAAACCACTTTACGATGTCTTGAAAAACGGTTGTATTTAGAGAATAAACAATATTTTGTCCTTGTCGTTCATCAATTACTAAACCTGCATTTTTTAATATATTTAGATGATGACTAATCGAAGGTTTGCTTATTTGAAAATATTCTGCTATCTCCCCTGCGTTTCTATCTTTCTCAGATAATAATTCTAGTATCTTTCTTCGAGTCGGATCAGAAAGTGCTTTAAACGCATCGTTCAATGTATAACCCCCTTATAACTTAGCCATAATTTGATTTGCTTTTCTGTTTAGATTGATGTGCAGGGCAACTGACACGCCTAATACAATAATTATTGTGAAAGCAATCAGTAACTCATAATTTATATTACTAACTACGAATAACACTGCCATAGGTATTCCCACGGTTAACATTGGACTTAACACGCCAATCATAGAGGCTGCACTTTGCTTTACAACAACCGTTTCATTCGTCCAATCAAACATTGGAAATTTTAAATTAATCGCCAAACCAAACACTGCTGTAAAATAGCTATACGCCATTCCTATTAAGATGCTAATAATCATTTGCAATGCATTTAATTTAAAATGGATTCCTAATAAAACTCCACCAATTAGCACCGTAGGAATGGTTAGTGTTAAGTTTACTAGCATTTTTGATAAAAACCAGTCTCTAACTCGTATCGGCGAGGATTTAATAATCCATAAGTTCTTTCCTTCCAGAGAGATGGATGAGGACGTTGTAGATGCCATTGCAACCAAAAATGCGATTCCAAATGGTAACATCTTTTGAATCATTGTTAGCATTTCTTCGGATGCTAAAATCATATTTATTTGCTCTGACTTTATAAAAAACAATGCGATTGAACCCAGAATTAAAATTATCAAACCAAAGCCTGTATTCATTACATAAATCGAAGTTGAAAAATATCTCTTAATTTCTTTTTTGTAGAGTGCTTTTAAAGAGCTTACCTGCTTAACTTCCTTTAATTTAAAGTTTGTAGCAACTCTTTTTGCCATAATTCCAGAGTTTAGTCTTTTGAAATTCTTACCAATCAGTACTGAAAATGCAGCAAAAGCAATTACAGATATTACAACAAAGGATAGATATGCGATTATATCTGTTTCAATAATACCTTGCAGATAAAGACCTGCAAGTGGATAGATTTGATTCATTTGGTTTCTTATGATTTTACCAATTTCTACAAGTTGCTGATCACTTTGAATAAACATCATACCGAACATAATAAACATAAAAAAAACAATGGATAATATGAGATTAATCGCATTGCTATACTTAAAACGACTTGCAATGACAGCTAAAACAGTACCAATGATTGATGCAATGATAATTGGTATCAACGGAATAAACAATACGGATATCACGGATAAAACGTAAAAAATAACGCTTGGTCTAGCAAGATAACCATAGACTATAATACCAGGTATCATGATTACAACAGAAAAAAACATATTGATGATGTACAATAGTAAAACACGACTCGCTACGACTGCACTGGTTGTTACCGGCAAAGACATAACAAGGTCGTAATCTTTAAATCCAAATAAGGTCCCTTTTACCTTATTTATTGTTGTTATTAATGTAATAAAGCATGTGATGGCCATTAAAAAGCCAGGAAGAACATCTAGTTCCCCTAATGTCTGCATGACTACTCCCATCGACATACTATAGGAAAAAGAAATAAAAGAAAAAAGAAGAAATCCCAATACGAGCACCGTAAGAGCACTCATTTGTTTTCTTTTATCCTTTTTTTTCTTTAAGCTTATAAATTCAAATGCAGAACCAAGCTGCATTCTAGTTAACGTAACTATGTGTTTCATAACGATCTCCAATCTCTTAGGCATAAGAAAACTTCAGTCCTTAAAGCATAAGAATATTTTATTTTTCTTCGACCAATTCCATAAATACATCTTCCAAACTCTGATTTCCTTTTACGTCCTCTGTCAAGCCTGAACTTATTAATTTTCCACCCTTAATGATTGCAATTTTGTTACAAAGTTTTTCAGCAACTTCAAGTACATGGGTGGAAAAGAAAATAGCACTTCCCTCACTGCATAATTCGCCCATAAAGCTTTTGAGTAAATGGGATGCTTTTGGATCGAGCCCCACAAATGGTTCATCCAGTAGCATAAGTTTTGGTTTATGAATTAACGCTGAAATAATCGCTAATTTTTGTTTCATTCCGTGAGAATAGGACGCTATAGAATCTCCTAGATTTTTCGTGATTTCAAATGCGTCTGCATACTTCTTAATACGCACTTCTCTATCTGTTTTTGATATCTCATACAAATCGGCAATAAAATTTAGATATTGAATTCCAGTTAAATGTTCATATAAATCTGGATTGTCAGGAATATAAGCCGTAACCTTTTTACATGCAAGGGGATCTTTTTTTATAGATACTCCATTTACGAATATCTCTCCCTCTGTAAAATCAAGTATTCCGGCTGCTGCACGTAACGTTGTCGTTTTCCCTGCACCATTGTGTCCTATGAAACCATAGATATCACCTGCATTTACTGTCACACTAAGATTATCTACAGCTTTTTTTGTATTGTTATAAGCCTTTGTAAAGTTTTTAATTTCTAACATAATAGCCTCCTTGCTGCGCAAAGCATTGCAATTTTAAAGTTAATAATTGAAGTATGTAGATTCAATCACTTAGATATTTAGACAATTATCTAAATATCTAAGAATAATATAGTCTACGTGTTCCTTTTTGTCAATATATCTATCGTTACTTTTTTCACATCTTTGTTAATCTTTCATGCTATTTCTAATATTAGACTCACAGCTTCCCTTTGGATTCATGCATGTTTCACTTAAAAATCATACTCATATCTATTTGATACACTAAATTCAGCCCCGTTTCACTGAATCATCATACTCTCTTCAATTCGATACACTTGAAAGCACCAGTTCCCTTAAACTTCTCTCACTAGTACTTTATTATCATATTTTGGTATATTTTATCAAATATTGTTGACAAATATTGTATGACATCTTAAAATACTTTAGAATGTTTATAGATATTTTATATTTTATTTATATTTTAATTATTTTTACTTTTAAATTTATACCTATTCACCATAGAACTTAGATAGAATCAAAATAGAATTAAGTATAAAACTATCGTCTTAATAAACGTATATCGGTTCTTATCTTAATAATTTTTTTATAATATAGATACATGCAGCACTCGACTTGCTATCCGATTATAAATAAATGGGGGATTATTTTGAATCTTAAAAATTTTTACTTCTTAAAACTTAAACGTTCCGAATTAAAATCCAAGTTCCTGCATTCGAACTTGCTATATATAACGTTGATTCTGATGATTTCGTGCATAATCATCTGGTTTACTGGGTGCCCTATAAAAAAGTTCACCGGACTATCTTGCGCTGGTTGTGGAATGACTAGGGCCTGGATTGCCTTGCTTAAATTTGATCTAAAACAAGCTTTTTACTTTCATCCATTGTTTTGGTGTGTACCAATCATGTATGTTTTATTCCTAATAAATGATACCTTATCCAATAAAAAGAAATATCTTATATGGGGAAGTATTATTGCACTTTTTTTAATCGTATATTTTATTAGGCTCTTCGGCGATAGCTCAATTGTAAATTTCAGCTATACAGAGTCTATAATTTATAAATTACTATATAATAGGAGGAGTTAACCTAAGATGCTTAAGACAAATAGGGGAATTATAAAATTATTTTTATTATCTATTATTACCTGTGGTATTTACGGAATTATTTTTTGGTGGTCGGTGTGTGAGGATTTAAATACAACTGGTCAAAATGATGGAAAAGATTCACCAAATATCATTGTAGTTTATCTGTTATCGGTCATTACCTGCGGTATTTATTACTATTTCTGGCTGTATAAACAAGGAAATCGTCTACAAATTACAATTCAAGATATGGGTGGAACTTGTCAGGAAAACGGTACAACATTACTATTATGGGAACTTGTTGGTATTATTTTATGTGGCTTGGGACCAATCATTGGTACGTATATCTTCATAAAGAATTTAAATCAAGCTTGTGCTCTTTATAATCAAAGAGTAATCATGCACCGCTAAAAAGCGTTTGAACATGCATTAAAGCTTTTTATTCATATAACATAAAAAAGAAAGAAGTGAGGGCCGAATCACTTCTTTCTTTATCTACTACTTTAAAAATCCATTGACAATTTGAGCTTCTGCTTCTGCCTCAGTCAAGCCAAGTGTCATTAATTTAATAAGCTGCTCACCAGCAATTTTACCTATGGCTGCTTCATGGATTAAACTTGCTTCAATATGATTTGCTGTAATTTCAGGAATTGCACTAACGCTACCTTCATCCATCAATATGGCATCGCACTCTGTATGCCCATAACATTTATTATTTCCATTGATCTTACTTAAAAAAATCTGCCTGGACTGATCTCTTGCCACAGAACGAGAAATAACATTGGCACCACAGTTTTCTCCATTTAAATCAACTTCAAAATCTGTTTTCGCAAACTGATTTCCATGAGTCATTATTTTTTCTTTGATAACAAGAGTTGCATCTTCCTTAAGCGTAGCTTTTGTTTTACGAATGGTAGAATCCACACCTTTGATTTGTACGGTATCCATTTCCATATAGCTACCTTCTTCCATCATAACAATGGTTTCCGGATTTAACACGCGCTCGCCACTACCGTCTCCTGTGCCATAATGCTTTTCTACATACTTTACTCTTGCATTTTTACCAATATAAAAGCTATGAATTCCGTCATGTTCCGATTTTTCATCGCCACCATTGTGGATACCGCATCCTGCAACAATCGTAACATCTGCATTTTCACCGATATAAAAGTCATTATAAACCATATCATTCACTCCACTTTGGCTTACAACAACTGGAATATGTACACTTTCATTTTTAGTTCCTCTCTTAATGATAATATCAATTCCTGGTTTATCCTTCTTTGTTACAATATCAATGTGCTCTGTGCTA
>CAJJLI010000013.1 GCA_905192625.1 uncultured Clostridium sp.
ACTCCGTTAACAAAGTATTTTTGGCGGATATAACAAAGGGCAAGATCCAAGCTGCGGCGAACGTGAATGAACTACTATATTCCATGGAGTTATCCGAACTCATGACGGTATATGTAGTTTTAGAAAATGCTAATTTGGCGGAGACAACTACAATAAGTAAAGCAGCGTCCAATGTAACAGGTAGTAATGTTGTTAAATTTGGATTTAAAGAAGGGGATAAGATTATTATAAAAGACCTTCTAGGTTGCTATTTACTCACCAGAAGCGATGATGCAAGAGTAGCGCTGGTTGAGTATGTTTCTAAGACGGAAGCAGATTTTGTTAAGTTAATGAATGAAGCTACAAAACGATTGGGACTTATGTATACGAATTATATAACATCGGATGGAACATATGATGAAAATCAGTATACCTTAGTTCATGATTTATACTTATTAATGTATGAGCTTTTACAAGATAATTGGTTTATTGACACAATGGGAAAAGACACATTAAATATTAATTATACTAGGGTTGACGGTACCATTGTAAATAAGACATGTGAAAATAGAAATTTTTCGGAGTTTGAGAAAGTAATAGCTCCGCCTTCATATACAACCATTGCCCAGTTTTCAAGTAGAAACGAAAATGTTGGTGAAAATCAAATAGTAGTATTTAAAGATGAAAAAAATAGTTATTACTTATCCGTGCTATCACAGGCAAAGACAGAGAAAAGTATTAGTAAGGAATCTGCTAGGTTATTGCGTGAGTTTATTGGAGAGGCATATAAGGATGTGATAACAAGTGCAACTCCAACGCCGACTCCAAGCCCAACATCAACGCCGATGCCAACCCCGACAGCAATACCACTTGGTATTCCTACAAGTAGTAATAACGCAAGGTATCAATACATAATGGGAACAAATTATAAAGCATATACAATGAGTAATCCTCCAAAGGGATACACATCTGCAAAAGAAGCGTCAAGTCAGATGAAAACAATTACAGTGCCTGTTTGGAATATGACAAGTACTGGTGGGAGAAAGTCATCCACGATGAAACTCACGGTGCATAAAAAGCTTGCGGACAATGTGATGAAAATTTTTAAAGAAATCTATGCTCTAGATATTAAGTTCCCAATTAAAAAATTAGTTGGCTATCAGTATCGAAAAATAGGGGGTGTTGGTCTAAGTAATACAACACTTATGTCAATACATTCATTTGGTGCTGCGATTGATATTAATCCAGGTGATTATGACAATGATTATTTTTTAGGGAAGGGAAATGATTTAAGAGATAAATCAAATCCGTATTGTATACCGGACGAAGTGATTAAAATATTCGAAAAAAACGGCTGGTTTTGGGGCGGAAATTTTATCATATGTTCTGACACAATGCATTTTCAATATTTATGTTTAGACTTTTTAAGCTATCAGGGAAACAGTCCATTTCGTGAATTGAAGTTGAAAAATAATAGCTTAATGGAAGGCAAAGATATAAAAAACCTCCAGCAACGTTTAAAAGAACTAGGGTTTTCTGTTACAATTAATGGTGTGTATGATAAGGCTACGGAAAGTGTTATCAAAAAAGCTCAAAAGCAGTATGGACTTAAGGTTACAGGTGTTGTAGACTATAAAACGTGGGAAGCTATCATCAATTTAACTCATTATATGTCCTATGTTTTTTAGTCCATGTTACAGAAGGGAGGTTGTCTAGACAAGTAAGTAGTATTTGTTTAGTACAATAGGATGGAACGAAGAGATAAAATTAATTATTATTTAGACATTGCTGAAACAGTTTCAAAACGAAGTACCTGTTTAAGAAGGATTTATGGAGCCGTAATTGTAAATAACGATGAGATAATAGCAACGGGATATGTAGGTGCACCAAGAGGACGTAAAAATTGCAGTGATTTAGGATATTGCATAAGAACAAAACTTGAGATTCCAAGGGGCGAACGTTATGAGTTATGTCGAAGTGTGCATGCAGAAGCCAATGCAATTATAAGTGCACCCAGAGAGAAGATGCTTGGATCCAGCATTTACTTGGTTGGACTTGAAGTATCGACATCGGATTATATAAAGAATGCAAATAGTTGTTCTATGTGTAAAAGAATGATAATTAATGCTGGCATTGAAGAAGTAATCATTCGCGATACGGCAGACAATTACCGTGTTATTAAAGTGGAACAATGGGTTTACGAGGATGAATCATTAGAAGGAATTAAAGGATATTAATATGATAGGAAGACGTTGGGATAAGCGAAATTAGGGGCTTAATTCAACGTCTTTTTTATAATAGAGAATAGAAGAATTAAAGCAAAAAACTATTTTAACTCAATAAAAAAACCCATAAAAAAACCCATAAAAAAACCCATTATATTATCGTAGAGCTTATTGTTGAGAGCAAGATTTATCGATTTTTAGTAAATATAATAAAATAATGTCATATTTTGATAGAAAGTATTGAAAAATTTAGAAAATAAGGTTAAGATTGACTTACAATAAGGAAAAGTAAAGATTAATAAAAGGAGGAAAAGTGCTCTTAAAATGCAGTGGATTGATCTATTTGGGTGTAGGAGGCATCTAAATATATCTGTTGTTTCAGTAAAGATGAATTATATGGGGGTACGATGATGAGTTCTAATGATAATAAAACACAACAGAATCTACAAAAGGATTTGAAGACGGATTATAAAAAAATGAAAAAAACTTTAAAAGAAAGACTAAAAAGTATCGTGAAAACGAAGGATGAAAAAAAGAAAGAAGTTAAAAATGAGTTAAAACAATCAAAAAAAGAGCTTGAAACATTGTCAAATAACCGTAAGCAGATGAGTATTTTCAAAAAGCTTGTGGGAATACGATTTAAGTTAATTGGTGCTCTATTAGTTCCCATTGCTTTTATCATTGTTTTAGGAATACATGCCTATGACAAGGCATCTGATGCCTTGATTGAGAGTTATAAGGATTCTGCTTATACTTCAGTAAAAACAACAGGTAATTATTTTGATGTTATTATGAATTCAGTAGAGCTTCGTTTAACACAATTAAAAAGCCATGATGGTATCTTAAAATATTACTCCGGAGCTTACAAAGACGACGAAGTTGAAGATATGCTTGCATATAACGATATTAAAAAATATATCGAAACAACGGCTTATGCGGATAAATTAATAACAAACCTTGCATTCATTGGTAATTATGGTAAGCCAATTATTACAACATCAACTTTAAGTATGTCTGGTAAAGAATATGTATCAGAATATGAAAAGACTGAAGAAGGTGCAATGATCAAAGGTTTAAATGGGCGCTTTGTATGGACAGGCAGACATGCATTTTTTGATGAGAAAAAGACATTATTAACTGGACAAATTGATCGACCATATGCGATTTCAATAACTTCTGGATATTTTGGAACGAAATTTAATTTTTTAGGGTATGTGATTGCCGACTTAAATTATGATGAAGTTATCGGAGAGCTTAAGAATCTTGAATTAGGGGATAATAGTGTTTACGCCGTAATCACTGGAGACGGCTATGAATTAAACACGAAGGAAGATGGAAGTACATATATAGCAAATAGTGATTTTTATAGAGATATAATCGCTAGCGGTGAGAAAAGTGGATTAAAAGATGTAAGTATTGATGGACAAAAGTACTTGTTTATATATTCTTCAATAGGTGAGCATGACTTAACTGTGAGCGGATTGGTTCCATATTCTTTTCTTACTTCAAAAGCGGACTCTATCATGGTTTCTACGATTATTATCGTTGTGATTGCTATTTTATGTAGCATAATAATTGCTACAATTTTGTCTACAAGCATTGGTAGAATCATTCTTAGGATTACAACAAACTTGAAAAAGGCAGCAGATGGAGATCTAACAGTAAATATTAAATGTTCAAGACATGATGAGTTTGGAACCTTAACAGAAAGTGCAAATCACATGGTCCAGAACATGAAGGGATTAATTGTTAAGACCTTGGATGTAAAGGATTCTATGAATGATTCCACGGTACAAGTAATGTCGATTGCAGAAGAACTTATGGTTGCAACGAAAAATATTTCAGCATCCATAGAAGAGATTCGTAGAGGGATTGTTCAGCAGGCAGAGGACTCAGAACAGTGCTTAAAGACATCTGATGAACTTTCTAAAAAGGTATCGGTAGTATCGGAAAATACCGAGGCAATTGGAGGAATTGCAGATTCTTCAAAATTAATCGTACATGACGGGATTGTTTCCATTAACGTATTGAATGATAAAGCAATGGAAACGACGAACATCACGAACACAATTATTACAGACATTAGCCAATTGGCAATTGAGTCAAGTTCGATTGGAAAGATAATCAATGTTATTAATGAAATTGCGGAACAGACCAACTTATTATCTTTAAATGCATCCATTGAGGCAGCTAGAGCTGGGGATGCAGGACGAGGTTTTGCGGTTGTTGCTGATGAGATTAGAAAATTAGCGGAGCAATCGGTAAAAGCTTCTTCCGAAATTGCAAACATAATTGATTCGATACAAGTAAAGACAGCGAAAACGGTGGAGACTGCGAAGCAATCTGAGAGTATTGTTTCCTCACAAACAGCTGCCCTTGAGAAAACAATAACAATTTTTAATCAAATCAATAGTTCAGTAGAAGACATGGTGAATCGTTTGAGTATAATTGCTGGAGGTATTCACGATATTGGAGAGGCTGAGGCACAAACACTTAGTTCAATTGAGAGTATTTCAGCGGTATCTGAGGAAACAGCTGCTTCTTCAGAGGAAGTAGAAAATGCAGCAACAAGGCAGGTAAATGCAGTGGAACGATTAAATAAAGCGACTACTGTTATGAATGAAAAAGCAAAAGATTTGGATGCTGCATTAAGTATATTTAAGATATAATTCTATAAGCAGAAAAAAAAGGACCGATGTCGGTCCTTTTTTCTATTCTGGAAATAGCATTCATATACTTATTTTACTGAAAGTGGTGCAATGTTTTTCTTGTATACCTTTTTAAGATATAGAAAACATAAGACAACGGCAACGGCTTCCGCGATTGGAAAGGCAATCCATACTGCATGTATACCAAATAGTTCCGCTAGGATAAATGCTACTGGTAAGATGATTAAGAGTTGTCTTGCTATGGAAATTATCATACTGATGAAACCATGTCCCAATGCTTGGAATAAAGAAATGATAACTATATTAAAACCTGCAAATAAGAAGCTCAAGCTTATTACGCGAAGGGCAGGAATACCTAGTTCAAGCATCTCTTTTGAGTCGTTAAAAATTTTAAGTAAGTGATCAGGGATAACCTGGAATGCAATCAGACCTAACAACATAAAAGAAACAACCAATTGCAATGCGAATTTAAAAACAGACATAATTCGTTTTGGTTTTCGAGCTCCGTAGTTGTAAGCAACGATAGGAACAAAACCGTTACACAAACCAAAGATTGGCATGAAAACAAAGCTCTGAAGTTTGAAGTATATACCGAAAACATTAACAGCAGTCACTGAGAATTTCATTAAAATTCCATTCATTCCAAATGTCATAATCGACGATATGGATTGCATGATAATGGATGGAAGCCCTACTGCATAGATATTTTTTAGTGTAGGAAAGTGAGGACGAAGGTATCTTATTCCAATTTTTAATTCTTTGTTTCTATATACATTAAAATAAATGGATAAAATCATGGCGATGATCTGACCAATAACAGTTGCAATGGCAGCGCCTGCTACTCCCATTTTAGGAAAACCTAGTAGGCCAAAGATAAAAATAGGATCTAATATAATGTTGATAATAGCCCCAGTTCCTTGTGTTATTAGTGTATAAAATGTTTTACCAGTAGCTTGTAACAATCGTTCCATTATTATTTCAATAAAAATACCAAAAGAGAAAATTGTACAAATACTTAGATAAGTGGTACCGTATTCAATAATCTGCATCGAATTTATTGGATCATTTAAAAGGTCTTGTGCTGAGAATTGTGACTTAAAGAAAGCGTTAGAAAAAAACATACCAAAGATAGCAAAGGCGATTGCGCTTAATATGGCCAATAATATTCCGTTGTTTGCCGCAAGGTTAACCTCTTTCATCTTTTTCTCGCCAAGACTTCTAGATAATAATGCGTTAATACCCACTCCTGTACCAGTTGCAACTGCGATCATTAGATTTTGTATTGGAAATGCAAGGGTAACAGCAGTTAATGCATTGGAACTGAATTTTCCAACAAAAGCACTATCGACGATGTTGTAAAGAGCCTGTACTAGCATAGCGATTATCATAGGAAGGGACATGGTGATGAGTAAACGTTTGATTGGCATTACACCCATTTTATTTTCGGTCATAGTTTGCTCAGGCATAAAGGCCTCCTTTTATAATTTATAGTTTATTGTGTACTAGAAAATGGTTTTTATTGATACATTATCTATACAGGACTTATGTATTGTAATAAAGTACGATTATATTGTCAATATCAAGCGTATTATGGTATAATAAAACAATGTCGGCTATGACTGTCAAAACAACGAACTAAGTTACAAGGTAAGAGGACTCAACTAGGAGGAAATTAGAATGGACATGATTGTGAAGTATATTGATGAGTTGTTAGAAAAAAGCACGCCAGAGCGTCCGATGTGGAACATTGAGAAATTAAAGTCTGGAGCGAAATCGGAATGGAACTACATAGATGGATGTATGATCAAAGCAATTCTTGAAATGTATTCTATTACGAAAGAAGAAAAGTATTTAGCATTTGCAGATGCATTTATTGATTACCGCGTGAATGAAGATGGAACAATTGCAGGTTATTCAGTTGAAAAATATAATATTGACGATGTCAATGCAGGAAAAACATTATTTGAGCTCTATGACTTAACAGGAAAAGAAAAATATCGCAAGGCGATTGATCTGGTTTACTCTCAAGTACAAACACAACCAAGAACCAAAGAAGGAAACTTCTGGCATAAAAAAATCTATCCTAATCAAATATGGCTTGATGGACTTTATATGGGACAACCATTTTATATGGAATATGAAACTCGTTTTAACAATAAGGAAAATTATAAGGACATCTTCAATCAGTTCTTCAATGTTTATGAGTTGTTAAGAGATAAGGAAACAGGGTTATATTTCCACGCTTATGATTCATCAAGAGAAATGTTTTGGTGTGACAAAGAAACAGGATTATCTAAGAACTTCTGGTTAAGAGCTCTTGGTTGGTACACAATGGCACTATTAGATACTTTAGATAAATGCGATCCAGTTGGTTATGAAGAAGAGTATGAAAAATTAAAGAAAATCTTTGCTGAGTTGATGGAATCTATGCTTAAATTCCAAGATGAAAGTGGAATGTGGTATCAAGTAGTAAATATGGGCGGTCGTGAGAAAAACTACCTAGAAACAAGTGGTAGTGCGATTATGGCTTATGCCTTATTAAAAGGTGTTCGTTTAAACTTCTTACCAGAAAGCTATCGTCAGTATGGTGAAAAAGCAATGACTGGTATCTGCGATAGATACTTAAATACAGAAGAAGGTAAGATGAGCCTTGGTGGTATTTGCTTAGTGGCAGGACTTGGTGGACCAGACATGAGAGATGGTACTTATGAGTATTATATGTCTGAACCAATCGTACAAGATGACGCAAAGGGAGTAGGACCTTTCTTACTTGCATATACAGAATTATTAAGAATCAACAAATAAATTAAGAGTAGCACATGACCATAGAATGATTTAATTAACTAGAATATGATGACATAATATTTGTAAAAAAACTGTGAACTTTTGAGAAATGCTTTTATTTTGGCTTATTATATGTTACACTTGGATATACGTCATAAAAAATTGAAACGTTTGTTACTATAAGCATTTTAAGTATTAAAGATTATAGGTCGAGTGTTTTAAATAACAATTAGTTAAGAGAGGGATAGTTAATTATGAAGAAAGCAAAAATACTTTCACTAGGTTTATGTTTAGCCTTAGCATTCACGGCATGTGGTAAAAAAGGAACAGGAAGTAATACAGATGTTACATTGGGTAAATATAAGGGAGTAGAAGTTAGTGTACTTCCTGTTGAGGTTACCGATGAAGATATGCAAACAGAAATCGATTATCTGTTAAAAAGCAATCCGGAATTCATTGAAATTACAGATAGAAAAGATGTTCAAGATGGTGATGTAGTAAACATTGATTACGTTGGATCAATTGATGGTGAGAAATTTGATGGAGGTTCTGCAACAGATTCTCTTTTAACAATTGGGTCAAATAGCTTTATCGATGATTTCGAAGATCAATTAATTGGACATACTGTTGGCGAAACGGTAGATGTAAATGTAACGTTTCCTGAAACTTATAGCAACAATCCAGATTTAGCAGGAAAAGATGCATTGTTTGTTGTTACAATCAATAAAATTGGTAAGCAAGAAAATGCAGAACTTACAGATGAATTTGTTGCAGCAAAAACAGAGTATAAGACAGTAGAAGAGTATAAAACAGCATTAAAAGAATCCTTATTGGAAGATGCTCAAAATGCATCCGATACTCAAAAGGAAATCGATTTAATTACAGCTGTTATTGATGAATCTACATTCAATAATCTTTCTCAGGAAGAAATTGATCAAACTGTAACAGATATGAATAGTTATTATGAATCTATGGCTTCTTCTGCTGGTATTGATTATTCATTATTTAAGTTATATTACTTTGGAATGGATGAAGAAACATTTGATACAGAAATCAAAAAAGCTGCAGAATTACAAGTAAAACAAAAATATGTTTTAGAAGCAATTGTAAAAGCGGAAGGTTTAACAGTTTCTGATGAAGAGTACACAACATCCTTAGCTGAGTATGCAAAGGCATACAATTATGAATCTCCAGAGAAGTTTGAAGAGGCATATGGTAAAGAGAATGTAAGCAAAACTATTTTATTAGATAAAGCGTTAGCAGTGATTAAAGACAATGCGGTGGAAGTAGAAGCAACGGAAGCTACTCCAACAGCAGAGCCTACAGCAACACCTGCAAACTAAATAGATTGAAAATGAAAGCTGGCTATGTAGTATATGAGAATATGCTACATAACCAGCTTTTTTAAATTTTAGATATGACATGTAAAATATCCTATAATTTTATTAAGGTGCTAGGTGTCCAATACTCACTTTTGGGAGTTGAATACTTTGTTATGCAAACAGCTTAGACGCGGAGAATGTACTATCATATTCTTTGGACATATTATAGGAACTAAATGAAATGATATTTTGTCATACAACATAAAAATTGATTTATGGAGTTATCGATTCAAGTGCATTGAGATACCTATAATTTACTGCATCCCAGTTAATAACATGGAAAATGTTTTCGATATAAGCACCTCGATTGTTTTTTTGATCTAAGTAATAGGCATGCTCCCAAACGTCGATTAATAATAGTGGAATGAGCGAAAAGGCAAGAGGAGTATCTTGGTTGTTCGTTTGTACAATGGCAAGTTCGTTTGTTGGTGTTAAAACAAGCCATGCATAACCAGATCCAAATTGTCTTAAAGCAGCAGTTTTCATCAAATCTTTAAAGGTGTAGAAGGAATCGAATGTCTCAATTATTTTAGTTAGCACTGGCAGTGATATAACTTCACCAGGATAAGCGATTTGAACTTCATTGGAATCGACTTTTTTAGGAGGCATTGGGTTTGGCTTTAAAGAATTAAAATATAGGTCGTGGTTGTAAACACCACCTGCATTATTTCTAACCTCGAGTTGAATTGGCCCAGGGAGTAAATCAATGTTCATTAGTATCTCTTCTAGGGTTAAAGAATGATATTGAGGGTAATCTTGAATGATCTTATTTAGGTTATCTACATATGTTTTTAAATGTTTGTCGTGATGGTAATGAAGAGTTTCTTCACTGATGTACGGTTCTAAACTATTGTATGGATATGGAAGTGGAAGAAAAGGGAATGGATAGGTTTGTTCGGATATGTTCATTTTAGCCTCCGATATATATAAATCTATTGAACTCATAATCTAATGTATGAAGTATTCGCTAGAAGTTGCTTTAAATATGAGAAAATGATAGTGAGTACGCTAACAATATGATCCGTCTTTGTCCATGGTTTATACTAGCAAAAAGAGTAACAAGAACATGATTTGCCGATGTTCATAATAAAATGATAGTAATAAATACAGTAGGAACATAAATTTCTTTTTGAGTAAAAATTAAGAGGAAATTTAACAGTTTTTTCTCTCAAACGTTATATTGTGTGCTATTCTATGAAATCCACGCATACAATATAAAAACAAGTATTCTAGGGTGGAACTGCATGAAAGGCTCCAATTTGTTTAAGCATAAGCAAATCGAGGAACGTGCTGCGGAGATTGCTGCATATATTATAGATAATAATGCAACGGTAAGGCAAACCGCGAAGCAGTTCGGTATATCGAAGTCAACGGTACATAAAGACGTAACCGAACGATTATTACAAATCAATCCCTCTTTAGCAGAACGCGCACGTGTCGTTTTGGATTTGAATAAGTCAGAGAGACATATCAGAGGGGGATTAGCAACAAAGGAGAAATATTTACATAAAGATAAGATTCAAAGTTATTAGTTATGAATAGGCATAAAGAAAGAGACTGTAGAATTAGGGAGTAGTATCATTATTCTTATTTGAGAAATCAAAATATATAAGGAATTATGAAAAAAATATCCCTGCTACAGGCTCTTTTTTTTAGCGTGATTAACATAATTTACCACAATGTTATAAATATTACGATTTGAAAAAAAGCCAATTTCATGCTATATTATATCAGTATATGATTTTTATAGTAAAAAAATGGTGAATGAATAGATTAAATTATAAAACAGACTAAATTAATTTCATTCATATCGTCGTTGCATGAAAAAAAGGTGAAATTTTGGTGAAAAACCTCAAATTTTAAATTTCAAATTATAGTAACCTATGTTAAAATAGTAACATACGCATAGTGTGTTTTATTTTTATGCTACGACTAGTTTTGAAGGACTGAAACTACAAAAGTTGCACTTAATAATGAGGGAAAGAAGGAGTTAAGATGGCAAGAGGAACATTTTCAGGCGGTATTCATCCTTACTATGGTAAGGAACTATCCAAAGATCAGCCTACAAAAACCTTAATACCAAAGAATGATCTGGTATATCCATTAACACAGCACATTGGATCACCAGCGAAGCCACTTGTTGAAAAAGGGGACAAGGTCTTGGTTGGGCAAAAAATTGCAGAAGCTTGTGGTGATACTTCAGCTTGTGTGATAAGCTCTGTATCTGGTATTGTAAAGAGTGTTGAACCAAGAATGACAGCTTCAGGTTCAAAGATTGAATCAATTGTTGTTGAAAATGATAATGAATATGCAGCAGTTGAGGATTTTGGAAAGAAAAGAGATTATACAAAGCTTTCTAAAAAAGAAATAAGAGCAATCATAAAGGAAGCAGGAATTGTTGGTATGGGCGGAGCGGGTTTCCCAACCCATATTAAATTAACACCTGTGGATGATCAAAAAATTGAGTATGTGATTGTGAATGGAGCAGAGTGCGAGCCATACTTAACAAGTGATTATCGAATGATGCTTGAAGAACCAGAACGGTTAATTACAGGTTTGAAAATTATATTACGCTTGTTTGAGAACGCTCAAGGTATTATTGCCATTGAAGATAATAAGCCAGAAGTAATCGAAAAAATGAAAGCGTTAGTAGAAAATGAACCTAAAATTACCGTAAGGGTAGCGAAAACGAAGTATCCTCAGGGTGGTGAAAGAACATTAATCTACGCGATGACTGGTCGTAAGATTAATTCATCGATGCTTCCACAAGATGTAGGATGTATTGTTAATAATGTAGATACAGTAATATCCATTGCTTTAGCAGTAGCAGAGTCTACGCCATTAATACGCCGTATTATTACTGTTTCTGGTGATGCAGTACAACAACCATCGAATTTTGTTGTGCCTACAGGAATGGCTTATTCAGAGCTTATTGAGGCTGCAGGTGGATTTCGTCAGCAACCAAAGAAATTACTTTCTGGTGGACCATTAATGGGTACTGCACTTTATACCTTAGATGTTCCTGTAACAAAAGTATCCTCTGCTTTACTTGCATTTACACAAGATGATGTTGAGGACATGCCAGAATCTCCATGCATTCGTTGTGGAAGATGCGTTGCAGTTTGCCCAGGACAAATTGTGCCTAAAAAAATGATGGAAACTGTGAAGCGAAATGATACAGAAGGTTTCGAAAAATTATATGGTTTAGAATGTTGTGAATGTGGTTGCTGTGCTTATGTTTGTCCATCTGGAATACGTCTTACACAAGCATTTAAGCAGATGAAGAGAAGTATACATGCAGAACATAATAAGTAGAAATTGAAAGAGGTGGAATCTTTGAAAGATATGTATAATGTCTCTACTTCGCCACACGTTAGAAGTGGAGTTACAACGGCACAAATTATGAAAGATGTAGCGATTGCATTGATACCAGCAAGTGTTTTTGGTATTTATCAATTTGGTTTTTCTGCATTTTTAGTTTTATTAGTATCAATAACAACTTGTGTTCTTTCTGAATATCTATATCAAAAATTAATGAAAAGACCATATCACCCTTATGAATGTTCCGCATTGGTGACAGGTTTATTATTAGGTATGAACTTACCATCAACTGTACCGCTATGGATACCGATTATTGGTGGAATCTTTGCTATCATTATAGTAAAAGAGTTATATGGTGGTTTGGGTCAAAACTTTATGAATCCAGCACTAGCAGCAAGATGTTTTCTACTTATATGTTTTGCAGGTAGAATGACCAATTATGCACTAGACTCTGCAACAATGGCAGGAGCTAGTAAGGAAGGATTGTATCATTTTAATTATGGTGCTGCATCCATTGATGGTATTACTTCTGCTACTCCGTTAGCAGTAATGAAAGCTGGAGAGAGCGTAAACTTATTTGATATGTTATTTGGTTTTACTGGTGGAGTGATTGGTGAAACAAGTGCAGTCATGATCTTAATTGGAGCTATTTACTTATTATACCGTAGAGTCATTACACTACGTATTCCTTTAACATACATTGGATCTTTAGCAATTTTTGTTGCAATTTTTGGCGGACGTGGATTTGATCTTTCCTATGTAGCTGCTCAAGTGCTTGGCGGTGGACTTTTACTTGGTGCCTTTTTTATGGCAACGGATTACTCAACAAGTCCTATTACGAAAAACGGTCAGATTATCTTTGGAATATGCCTAGGTTTATTAACAGGTGTGTTCCGTATCTTTGGAACTTCAGCAGAGGGTGTTAGCTATGCAATTATATTCTGTAACTTACTCGTTCCATTGATTGAAAAAATTACGATGCCAAAAGCCTTTGGTAGAGGAGGTAAAAGTTATGCAAAATAAATCCTCGATTTTAAAAGATGCATTTGCACTCTTTATGATTACTCTAATAGCGGCCTTAGCGCTTGGATTTGTTAATGAAATAACAAAAGATCCAATTGCAAAACAAAAAGCAAAGGCAAAATCAGAAGCTTATCAAACAGTATATAAGGAAGCAACTTTAGTTGATGTTGAAAATGAAGATATAAAAGCTCGTGTAGAAGTTTCAGAACAATTCTTAGCCGATCAAGGTATGACAGGAACAGTAATCGATGAGGCTGGAATTGCCATGGATGAGAATGGGAATTCAATTGGCTATGTTATGACAGTGACATCCAAAAAGGGTTATGGCGGTAATATTACATTTACAATGGGTTATACCGCAGATGGAATGGTAACTGCAGTTGAAATTTTATCCATGAATGAAACAGCTGGACTTGGTGATCGAGCAAAAGAAGATTCTTTTAAGGGACAATTTTCTCAGAAAAAAGTTGACCAATTTAATCTAACGAAAACAGGTGCTAAAGCAGAGAATGATATTGATGCAATTAGTTCAGCAACTGTTACTAGTACAGCAGTTACAGATGCAGTAAATGCAGGAATTGTATTTGCAAATGATTTATTAGAAAATAAGGTAGGAGGGGTTTCACATGAATAAGTGTTTCGAACGTTTATATAATGGTATTATAAAGGAAAATCCTACCTTTGTATTGATGCTTGGTATGTGTCCGACTTTGGCAGTAACAACAT
>CAJJLI010000014.1 GCA_905192625.1 uncultured Clostridium sp.
GAACCGTGGCGCGAGAAGTCGCGAAAACACTGGAATCCATGAATGCGGTACTCGCAGCTGGAGCAGATGCTTCAACATATACATCAAAGCTTGATTTTGAAGGATCTGTTGTAAATGGTGCTATGACAATATTTGCTTCTGTTTGTTCCTGCTTTTCCACATACTTAGCACTATAATAATTATAATCTGCGTATGTTTCTAATGTATTTATGTACCAATCACTTTTTTTCGCTACGGTTTGACTTTCCGTTGGTGATTTCATTAAAAACTTATAGTTGTATGGTAGAACCAAGCTCCAGTTATTATCAACACGTAACTTTAATTGACCTGCTTTTCCTAATAACTCTAAGTACTCTGCCATAATATTTTGTGTACGGTATTTCCCGTAAATCAACTGGCTATTTGCCCAAGATAACGGAGCAAATGAGCTTGATAATGTATTACATGCGATTACAAATGTATCAGAATCCCCAATTTGCTTTCCATTGTAAGTCAAACTTGTAATACGTTTTGAATTACTTATCTTTTTACCTGATACATTGTACCTTGGTTCCACACTTGGGTCAATTTTATACTGAATGCCTTCAAACATATAGAAATTTCCCCAGTTGTTTGCCCATGATTCATCTAACAACATAGATAAACTAGTTCGATCTTTTAGTGAATTCACCATTTCATCAGACCATTTTTTATTATTCCCTAATGTTTGATATGCACTTGCAGACCACTCTAGCCACTCTTTTAACTGTGCTCCAGTTATCTTATAGATGGATGTGTACTGTCTATAGTTTTGTATAGACACTAAATCGCCTTGATTAATGGTTCCTGTTATATTAACAAAATCATCCGTTGCATTTGCTCCATAGCTAGTATAAGAAGATGCTGATAAAATAGGATATTTGGCGTATTCATTCTTATTTTTCATAATATAACGAAGTGCATACGAAATTCTGGCTTCATTTTGCATTTGAAGTGTTTTATTATCCTCAAGTAATCCAAAATAATTTTCTAGAACTTCTCCCTCTGCTAATACAGCCAATTGTTTATTACGGTATGCTTCAAACTCTTCTTTCCAGTTTGCAAAACATGCTAAAATTTCAGGACTTTCGGATGTATTTGTAGAAGTTACTTTACGTACCTCTCCGGTACTATCTGTAATCGTAATCGATTTATCCTTTTCTTGTTCAACTGTTATGTCAACAACGCCGATGGATCTACCAAGATTTTTTGACATCACTACTGTCTTACCGTTTACTTTGCCCGTTTGTTCATCCACTCCAGGTAGAGAGTAATAATAAAGAGACTTATTCGAACTTGGAAACTCATTATGTTCATGTCCACATAAAATAACGTCGACATCGTCAAGCTTTGATAATGCATAAACTGCATTTGCAGCATTCTCTTCTGGCTCTTCATCACCAAAACCAGAATGTGCTAAAACTACAATGATATCAGCTCCTAAGCTTTTTAAATGTGCTGCTTCCTTTTTTGTGTTTTGAACAATATCTTCTGTTTTCCATGTTCCAGTATAGTTCTGTGTTTTGGAAGAAAGCGTTGGTACCGTTTCTCCAATAATACCGATGGTTACTTCCATCGTATTTCCGTCATTTGTTTCTACTTCTCTTGTTATTAGCATGTTACGTTCAAATGGATAACTATCATCTTTTGTATTAAATAAATTAGAAACTACAACTTTATCATACAAACCTGAACCATATAACTGCGCTAATAAATAATCTTTCCCATAATCAAATTCATGATTTCCTAATGTAATTGCATCATAGCCAATGAGGCTCATTGCTTGATATATTGGTTGAACAACTTCTGAGTCTTGTTCCATTATGTATTCTGTAGTAGCATCAAACAATACGTCTCCTATATCAAAGGTATATACGTTGTTTGCAGGCATTTCTTTTCTTGCTTTCTTTATGAGATCATATGCTCTTGAAAGACCAGCATTTTTAAAATCTGTACCAGCTTCATAGTCCTTGCTACTAATCATCCCGTGAATATCCGTTGTGAAAACAAAACGTAGGGATGCTTTTTCCTTACCATTGTTTGTAACTACCTTCGTAGTCGTCGTTTTCTCGCTTGCAAAAGCTTTTTGCTGTCCCATTGCAGTACTCCCTATTACAATAGAGAATACAGTTGCAATCGCAATTCCCTTCTGCAGCCACTTCTTATAAGTATGTCTCATACCGTTACCACTCTTTCTATTGTCTAAATCCACTCTCTACACTTCATTTTAATGCTATAGAAAAATTGGGTCAAAGATAAGTCAATTTTCTTTCTAATTCTTTACATTTACTTCATAAAAAATAAGAATGCTACTAACCCGCATTCTTATTTTCTCGTTCACTTTTTGAATTCATAATTACTACATTATTATTCCTTTAACTTAACATGCCACCTAACATTCCACTAAATGCTATTAACATTAATGTTTTTATATAATCACCGATACGGATTGCTTCATTGCTACTAACCACTAGTGAAATAATGACATAAATTGAGAAGTAAATCACTGCCGATAATAAGCCCCACAGAAACCGTTTTTCATCCACATGTTTCCCTAAATAAAAACTTCCTATAAACACTGAAATGATATATGTAGCTACGACTGCACCTGTTACAACACCACCTGACATACCAGTTTGCAACATCAAAAATGCGATTACCAATAATAAAAATAAAGTGACCAAATACGAAAAAGCAACTGCCTTAAACATACATATCATACGAGCCGTCTGCGCTGAAGATCTTTCCATTCTTTATTCCTTCCATATTATCATAATTTCTACTCTAATATATGATTATTTTTTGAAAATATGACAACCTTATTCCTAAGACAAACCCGCAATTTCTACTCTCAATTACTTAATTTATTCTATCCTTACTAAAAAACCATCGATTTCTCACAAGAATCACTAAGATTACCATCCTTGTGTTTCATTTTACCGGATGATATACTAATACTTATATTAATATTACAGTAAATAGTCCCTAGAAAGGTATATAATTAATTATGAAATATATTGACTTACACGTACACTCAAATATATCGGATGGTACTTTGTCACCAAAAGAAGTCGTATTGTTAGCCGCTAAAAGTAACCTCTCTGCAATTGCTTTGACAGACCATGATACTGTTGCAGGCATAGAAGAAGCAAAAAAAGCAGCCATGGAATTAAAAAAGGAAGGTAAAGACATTCGAATTGTAGAAGGCGTTGAAATATCTGCTGATTATAAAGGAAAAGACATTCATATACTTGGCTTATTAATTGACACACATCACAAGGGTTTAATTCAATCATTAGAAAACGCCATTCAAAATAGGGATACGCGCAATGAAAAAATGGCCAGCAATCTAAGAGCTGCTGGTATCCCTATCACATTAGAGGCTCTTTCTTCTCATGAACCAGACACGGTGATTACAAGAGCTCACTTTGCTAGATATCTGTTTGAACACAACTATGTAAAAACGATGAATGAAGCCTTTGAATTATATCTAGGCGAAAATTGCCCTTATTATGTTGCTAGAGAATACATTTCACCAAAGGATGCAATCTCACTAATTAAACAGGCTGGTGGTATTCCTGTATTAGCTCATCCACTGTTATATAAATATTCAATGAACGAGCTTAACGAACTCATTTTGCAATTAAAGGAGTTTGGACTGGTTGGAATTGAAACAATATATTCCGCAAACAGCGGTTCTGATGAATCAATGATAATAGAATTGGCAAAGCGTTATGATTTACTTATGACTGGTGGCTCAGATTATCATGGCAGTAATAAACCACACATTGCTATTGGAATTGGCAAAGGTAACTTAAAAGTTCCATACACAATATTAGATACTTTGGATCAATATAAAAAAACACATTTGTAAAAAAATAACTTGATTTATTCACATAATTTTTAATTCTGATAATTACAAAATAACATGGGCCTATGCATTAACTGCATAAGCCCATGGATACCTATTAATCTTCTGTAGCTTGTCCTGGTTTTTCAACTTCAACAATCGCTGTTTTCTTCATAGGAATTCTACAATTCTTATTGTTACCAAATTCAACAATTACAACTTCATCCATTACATCAATAACAACACCATAAAAACCACTTGTTGTTAAAATGCTGTCACCAACTTCAATAGAAGATACCAAAGCATCCAATGCTTTTTGTTGTTTCTTTTGAGGACGAATTGCCATAAAATAAAATAACGCACCAATAACTACGATATAACCAATCATCATAACCCATGATGCACTTGTACTTGCAGCGCCTCCTGTTAAAAATACTAATTGACTCATAATATTCCTCCTATAATTTCGAACTTTTTTATAATTCAATGCTACAGATGATTAATTCTCACCTGAGGCAAATCCTTCTAACTTTTTCTTCTTATATTCTGCAAAATTACCAGCCTCAATGGCATCTCTTATTTCTTCCATCATCTTATTATAAAAATAAAGATTATGAGTTACCATTAAACGAAGTCCTAACATTTCTTTCGCCTTTAGTAAATGACGTACATACGCTCTGCTATAATTTTTACATGCTGGACAGCCACATCCTTCTTCAATTGGCTTGCTGTCTAATTCATATTTCGCATTTAATAAATTTAATTTTCCTCTATTGGTATAAGCATGTCCATGTCGACCGTTTCTTGCTGGATATACGCAGTCAAAGAAATCGACACCTCTCTCCACTGCCTCTAAAATATTCGCAGGGGTTCCAACTCCCATTAAATACACCGGTTTCTCCACTGGTAGATGTGGGACTGTTGCTTCTAATATCCGATACATCTCATCATGAGACTCACCAACTGCTAGACCACCAAGGGCGTAACCATCCAAATCCAATTCAGTAATACGTTTCGCATGCTCAATACGAATGTCCGCAAAAGTTCCTCCTTGATTAATACCAAACAACATCTGATGCTTATTAATTGTATCATCGAGTGAGTTTAATCGATCCATCTCATTTTTACAACGGATTAACCATCTTGTGGTACGTTCTACGGAGTTCACCATATATTCTCTGGTTGCTGGATGCGGTGGGCATTCATCAAAAGCCATCGCAATGGTTGAGGCTAGATTGGATTGGATTCTCATACTCTCTTCTGGTCCCATAAAAATTTTACGTCCATCGATGTGAGAATTAAAATAAACGCCTTCTTCTTGGATTTTTCTTAATTTTGCAAGTGAAAAAACTTGAAAACCACCTGAGTCAGTGAGAATTGGCTTATCCCATACCATGAATTTATGAAGACCACCCATCTTTTTCACCACTTCATCTCCAGGACGAACATGTAAATGATAGGTGTTTGATAGTTCTACTTGTGTTCCGATATCATGTAAATCCATCGTTGATACGGCACCTTTAATGGCACCAACAGTACCAACATTCATGAATACCGGTGTTTGTATTTTTCCATGAACGGTAGTAAACTCACCACGTTTTGCATTACCGTCTTTACAGATTAACTTGTACATAAATCTCTCCTTAATTTTACTCTGCCAAGCCCAGGACATAAATGCCTACTGTAGTACAAGTATACATTCAAAGTTCCTCTTTTTCAACCTATTTTTTAGCATTTACTTATATTATAAACGGGAAAAACACTGGCATGTATTTCATTTTACACAAATATAAAAAATTCATTAAATTTATATGCATACTGACATAAATACTTAATATTAGTTGTAATTTTTTCTTATTTTTGTTAAAATATGTATGTCGCATTATCAAGAAAATACGAACCTTCGGTGATCAAATATTTAGGAGGCTTTATGTCAATTAAAAAATCACTGCGTCTTACCATTCTACTATTATCAATATTCCCATTCATCATAGCATTTTTCGCTACTTTCTGCTTTTTTTCAGGTCGTCTTAAAGAAACAAAACAGGAAAAGCTTTTATATAGTACGATACAGATTGGTTCCAGTATCGAGTACTTTCTTGACCATAAAACTGAACAAGAATATTTTTATTTGGATGAACCCTCACTCTATCACTTCGTTGATAAAATAAAAGAGACAACGGATATAAACTTAATACTAGCTGATAAAAATCTTATCTTATATCCAAATGAAGCTCAATATCATAAAGTCATACCGACAGACCTTGCTATCTCTTTATTGGACGCCTATGCACTTAATAAAAGCACAACGAGTGGAATCGATTCAATTACATACAATAATCAAAAATTTCTATATTCCTATCAGACGTTACCTACTCATAACCTTATTGTATTTGCGTTCGAAGAATACCATAACTTAAGCCTACTCCCCAGTGTATTTTTGATTTTATCTGCATGCTTTGTTCTTATAATTTTACCAATCGTTCTTTTAATCTTACGCCATTTTACTAAAGTTTATACAAATCCAATCATCGATTTACGTAATGCAATTCAATCTGCCTCTAGTGGTGATTTAACGGTTTATTCACATTATAAAGGTAAAAATGAGATCGGGGAGTTATCAAGAAATTTTAATAAAATGATCTATCTCATCAAGGGCAATTATGATGAACTCTCTGCGATGCATGAAAAACTAGTATACAAGGAAGATCAACTTCGAAGTAATTACAATCGTATTGAATATTTGGCCTATCATGATGTTCTCACCAATCTTCCAAATAAAATTGCATTTCACGAGCATGTGGATACCATTTTACCTCAATCCTCCATTTCTATAGACAAACATGCCATCTTTTTTATTGACATTGATAATTTTAAAATTATCAATGATACTCTAGGCCATGAATATGGTGATATTTTATTGATTAAAACTGCAGAGCGCTTGCAAACACTCAGCGATAGCAACGATTGCATAGCTCGTACTGGCGGTGATGAATTCTTATTTTTTAAAGCAGATATTCCATCTGTTAATTATGTAATAGAACTTGGTCAACACATATTGGAGTTATTTAAAGTCCCATTAAAATTGAATGATGAAACGGCATACATATCCTTAAGTATCGGTGTCGCTCTTTATCCTGAAAACGGATTAGAAAGTCATATTCTCATTAAAAATGCTGACATTGCTATGTATACATCAAAAGAGACTGGGAAGAATTGTTTCACTTTATTCAATCATAAAATGGAAGAACTTTTAAACCGCAATTCATTAATTTTAGAAGTACTGCGTGGTTGCATTAAAAGCAATGAACTATATCTTCTATATCAGCCTCAGATTAATATAAAAGAAAATAAAGTTGTAGGCTTTGAAGCTCTTATGCGAATCAATAGTACAAAGCTTGGTATGATATCACCGTCTGAGTTCATACCTATCGCTGAAGAAAGCGGATTGATTTTTGAACTTGGTGCTTGGGCTTTAAAAGAAGCCTGCTTATTGAACAAAAATTTGCTTGATTTGGGCATTACCCCTTGTACGGTCTCTGTAAATATTTCCCCGGTTCAAATCAATCACTATGATTTCTTTGATACACTTTCTTTGATACTAAAAGAAACGGGATTGCCTGCGAAATATCTTGAGCTTGAACTAACCGAAAGTGCCCTAGTCCATTCCATAATGGACACCGCAACCATTATAAGAAAATTACAAGTAATTGGTGTAAAAATAGCACTTGATGATTTTGGAACGGGTTACTCTTCCTTAAATTACTTAGCAAAAATGTCGATTAATACCTTAAAGATTGATAAATCTTTTATCGATAATATTTGCGGTGTTGAAAAAGAGTTATCCATGGTTCATACCATCATCCGTTTGGCTCATCACCTAGGTATTCAAGTAGTTGCAGAAGGCGTTGAACATCAATCACAACTAGTCTTGTTAAAAGAAAAAAAATGTGACACGGTACAGGGTTTTGTTTTTAGTAAACCTTTATATCCGGATGATTTAGTTCGTATCCTAAAGCGAACTGCAGTTTAATAACAAAAAAGAGTAGGTCATAAGTTCTGAAACCATGATAATTTTATATCATGTAGCAAAACAATACTATGACTTACTCTTTTTAATTACTCTTCTAATTACTCTTTTCACTCATTCACTATACTCACTCTTTATACCTACTCTTTTAAAATTCTCTATATACCTTGTTTTTTTATTACTCAAACTTCGCAGTTTTATAATGAATTCAAACAGATGATTTTTTTATCAAATTTTAAGTAATTTGTTAAATTTTTAAACTTATCCCAAATACAATTTTATTTATTAAAAATCCTTTTTCTTATATATTTTGTTAGAAATCATAATCGAAAGAATTGATATTACTACAGTTCCAACTGAAACAATAACAGGAAGAAAATCAATCAATTCTTGACTAGGTGCTTTTAAAAAATTTGTTTTGTTTGTTAAATATACAAGGATATAAGGAACTGCGCATCCAATGAAAAATATAATTCTTCCTTTTTCTGTTCCAAATTTAAAGATAATAGGAAGAAAAATTGATTGATACAAAATACAGATTGCAACTATGCAACCAGTTGTAAATAGTAATTTTTGATCAATCGTTCTCCCCAAAACAAGTAGATAAATCAAATATACTAAAATAGACAAAAGCACAGTCATATAGCTTAAAATATATTTACTTAATACCAAATCTTTTCTTTTTATTGGCATTGTTAGTGCAAATTTATCCCACTTCACCCGTTCATCAAAAGCAATTGATGTGATTGGAGTCATAATCCCTATAATGATAATTGCAAACCAGAATAGTTGATCATTTCCATTAGCAAAAGAAAATATACCATAAAAAATAATAAAAAACACATAAATCAAAATTTGCTTTTTTAAATTCATCATATCTTTAATGATTAATCCCACCATTATTTAATTTTCCCTCCTTTGATATAAAATAACATGATATCTTCTAAACTCGCATCATCAACAACATATTTCCCTTTGAATTTATCTTTTTCTACTAGAGCCTCTACTCCATAAGTATTTTTTCGATATCCCTTAATAAAATTTTGATTCATCGATTGGAACTCAGTCAAGCTGCATTTTAGGACCCCATAACGTTCAAGCAAATCATCTTTATTTTCAGTAAAAATAATATTTCCTTGATGTATAAAACATATATAATCACATACCTTTTCTAAGTCACTAATAATATGTGAGGATAACAGTATCGAATGAGATTCCTCTTGTATAAATTCTAGAAAGACATCCAATATTTCATCTCTAATAATAGGATCAAGCCCACTGGTTGCCTCGTCTAAAATTAAAAGTTCAGTAGCATGTGAAAGTGCTGTTGCTATCGTTAACTTCATTTTCATTCCCTTTGAGAACTCTTTCACAGCCTTCTTTTCTGGCAATTTGAATCGAGATATAAAATCCATGAATTTATTCTTATCCCAGGTTTTATACATTGCAGAGAACACTTGATTGATTTCTTTCACATTTAGATTTTCTGGCAAACAACATTCATCTAAAACTCCCCCTATTTTCTCTTGCAATTCTTTGCTTAATTTCGTATTATCGTGCCCCAAAACTTTTATGTTGCCCGATTCCTTTTTAACAATATCAAGAATTAATTTAATCGTAGTGCTTTTACCAGCTCCATTTTCTCCGATAAATCCCATGATACAGCCTTTGGGTAGTTTGAAATTTATACCTTCTAATTTAAAATTTTTATATGTTTTTGAAACGTTCTGTAAATCAATCAAATATTCCATGGTTCCTCCTTATATAACTCCATCTTATTTTTCTATAACCTAAAAGCTAAAAACCCAAAATTTGCTAGGATAAGTAATGTGCTCTTTTTTTCGCAACGCTTTTACGAATTAGAGTCCTCTTTATAGAGATATTCCAATAGTTGTGTTAATTCCTTTAGAGAGATATTCGCTCTATTCGCCTTATCAACAGCCTTTGACATATGTTCTTCGATTTGCTTTAACACTTCCTCACGAATTAACTCCGTATCCATACTTGCCACAAAACTACCTTTTCCGGTAATAGAAACGATAAAACCTTCTCTTTCTAATTCCTCATAAGCACGTTTCGTAGTAATAACACTGATTCGTAACTCCTTCGCTAGAACTCGCATAGAAGGCAACGCTTCTCCTTCAACTAATTCCCCCGCCATAATCTGATTTTTTATCTGTGAAACTATTTGGTCATATATTGGTCGACCGCTGGAATTACTAATAATAATATTCATCTCTCGCCTCCTATCCTTTATAACTTAAACTTTTTTACTTATTCTTTAATAAAGTGTATATACTCATTATACACACTATGCACTTTGTGTCAATATTAACTTATGAGATTTTTACTCTCTGCATCTTAATGAAGGCATACAATTTGTCATAATATATCATAAATATGCTAAGTAGAGAGTGTTGTAAATTATAATTGGACTTTTTTTGAGTGAAGTGTTTGTGATAAAAGAATTGATTTTCTTAATGTGATAAATAAAAGTTTTTATGTGATAAGAGAAATGTTTTCATGTGGTAAGTGAGATGTATTATGTATTATTTCTTGTTTCAATTAATTCGTATTTTCATGTACTCATTGACTTATTTTTATGTTCTTATTTCCTTGCTTTCATATTCTTATTATCTTGCTTTCATATTCTAACTGCCAGAAAAAAAGAGTAGGTCATTGGTTTTGTTGTCATGGTATAACGTATTTTATACCATGGTAACAAATCAATACATTGACCTACTCTTTACTTCCCCTTTGACTTGCTTTAGACATCTCTTTGACTTACTCTTTAACTTACTTTTTTACTTACTCTTAAACTTAATCATTGACTCACTTTTTGTTATCTTATAACAACCTCTGGAATCTTATAGCGTATCCTCAGCTGAACTCAATTTATATTACAATGGTAAATCTCTTCTTGAAAATTGATATATACCAATTCCATAAGCAGTAATAGCTATCAATGCCATAATAGAATAATTCCAGATTGTATTATTATTTTTAGCTAATATTTCACTTGGTTGATATAAGGTGAAAATAGTTGCATATTTTAAAAATTCTAATTTATCGCCTGTATTTGCTAACATTTGTATAACGTAAAAAGTTACTGACACTCCCACGCCAATTGACAATGATGTTTTCGATTCATTGGCAATACAGGAAGCAAAAAAACATATTCCCGATAGCGCTGAATGCAGCAAAAATAATCCTACATTAACGTATAGCAATTTCCATATATCCAATAGTCCTGGAAATGCTATTGCACTACAAATAATTAAGATTAAGCTTATATAAACTGTTATAAGAAATACGCAAACTTCTAAGAAGAACATTTGTGTCAATGCAATGCGTTTTCTATCATTTGGAGTTGATAATATGTATGCCATTGAACCTTTATCCACATGTCTTGCTATGACACGATGTGCAACTACCATTTCAACAATTAAAGGAAAGATTAAAAATATAAACCCATAAAGATAAGACGTTAAGAATTCTAATAACGAACCACTCTCTAATTTAAATCCGAATGCTCCAATAACTTCTTTCGGAAATAACTCCATTAACTGATTCATTTTTTCACTGGTTGCAGGATCATACATCCCTATCATTATGGAGGTATACATAAATATAACTCCAGCTATCACGATTAATATTGCGTAATTGGATTTTATATTGCTCTTTAACAAGGTTTTATTAAACATCCGATTCACCTCCATAATAATGCATGAAAATCTGTTCTAAGTTTTGTTCTTCCTCCTGCAATGAGATCACCGTATAATTTGCAAGGCATTTTATTAATGAATCAATATTTCCTTTTACACAAAACATCACTTGATTTTCATGTACAAATTCAACATCACTTCTATTTTGTGCTGCACTAACCGCATCATTTTCATTTTGAAATGTAACGAGATATTTTTTTTGCTTTCTTTCTTTTAAATTATGTATAGAATCCACTGTCATTAGATGACCTTGCTTAATTATTCCAACACGGTCGCAAGTCTTTTCAACTTCTTCAAAAATATGGGAAGACATTAAGATGGTTTTCCCCTTGTTTTTTTCTGTTAATATCAATTCAACAAATCGATTTTGCATCAATGGATCAAGTCCACTCGTAGGTTCGTCTAAAATTAGAATATCAGGATCATGCATAAAAGCACATACGATACCGAGCTTTTGTTTCATCCCTTTCGACATTTTCTTGATTTTACCGCTTGGGTCATATTCAAACATTTCAATTAACTTATTTGCATAAGATAAATCGACTTGATCGCGCATATTCGCCATAAAATGAATGAACTCGTGTCCCGTCATTTCATCCATAAACGCAATCTCTCCTGGTAAGTATCCTAGATATCCTTTTATCTTTGCAGATTCTTTACTACAGTTCATTTCTTTGATGTAACATTCGCCTATGTCTGGTTTAACAAAACCCATTAAGTTTCGTATAGTTGTTGTTTTACCAGCACCATTTGGTCCAAGATACCCAAAGACTTCTCCTTTGTTTACTTCAAAACTTAATTCGAAAACTCCTTTTTTATTGCCATAATCTTTCGTAAGGTTTTCAATACGAATCTCACCCATTCTAGATTCCTCCTGTGAATTCATTTTAGCAATGAAATAAACGCTGTATATGCCGTATGCATCAATCTCTCCAAGTAGTATTTAAAAATCATTTTTATATGGAGTATCTTAACTTTACTTATAAAGAATTATCTTGGTTTGTACATAAAATTCGTTTCTTATATATTGAGTTTCTTATCTTCCCTTGTTATTTAATTTTCTTGTTTGTTTTTTTGCTAGTTTCTTTGACAAGATATTTTCATTTTTCTTATCCTTATTCTTAGATATTCTAGCATTTCGCTTCTGGGCAGTAAAAACATAATAACCATCGATTTCGTCAATCTTAACTCCACCAAAAACAGAAATTAACTTATTTTTATACCACTCTTTTCGTTTTGTCACCATAATCATAGTTCCACTGATGGCTAATTTTTTATACCCATCTTCAATAAACGCTTTTGGTACATTAAAGTCAACATGATATGGCGGGTTGGATAAAATCAGTGTAAAGTTTTCTTCCACTATATTTTTAAGCCCATCGCTTTGTACTATCCTAACTTCCTCTACTTTGTTATGAATTGCATTCTCTTTGGAAAGTGCTACTGCCTCTTCTGATATATCACACATAGTTACACGTTCTGCACCGATTGCCTTCGCTGCAATAATGCCAACTGGTCCATATCCGCAACCGAGATCAAGTACCTTATCCTCTTTATTAAAAGTTACACAGGAGAGCATTGCCCTAGTGCCACGATCCAATGAAGTTGGTGAAAATACCTGCTCATTTGTTTTAAATTCTAATTCTAACTCATTCCACTCTACTGTTATCAAAATTATGCCCTCTTTTTCGTTCTTAATTTTTTTACTTTCTAATTATAATTTATTATATCTTATTTGTACAAAATTACAAATTAAGAATTCTTTATACGGAATATTTTTTATCTACCATCCCCAAAGATAAAACCATTTTCCAAACCTATTTCAAATTATATAATTTCTTTTATTTTACATTTTTTCAAGTATTTCCCTCTCTTATTCTTAATCAGAAATCGCTTGAATTTTTAATGCTGTTTTTGTAGAATATAGCTTATAAATAGAATTCATACGTAGAGCAAAGAATTGTTATGTTTTCGAAATTATATTTCATATTATTTATATTCATAGATACTGATTTCATAATTATTTGAGTGTAAAATCATTCTCTTTTATGCAATGAGAAATACGATATAAAGTGAAATTAGATTCAAATTATTTTTAATAATAAACCCTGGAGGTGAT
>CAJJLI010000015.1 GCA_905192625.1 uncultured Clostridium sp.
ACTTCTTAATTTCTTGACTACTTATATTTACTGAAAGATTGAAATATTGATTCTCAAGTAATGCCAGAAGAAGTCTTATCCATGGCGGGAATCAAACGAGTTTATGAAATCGATTGTGATATTCAAAAGGCTCCAAATAACAATGGCTTATTAATAAGCTATCACCCTCCAATCATATGTAATTAAAATTAGCTTATCGGAAGAAATTTTAATTCCGATAAAAGGTGTACTTTATGCATCGTAAATCGAAAAATAAGAAGTTGAAAACTTCTTAGAATAGATAATTAACTTTTTAGAACATAAATGAATAACAAAAGGAGACTATTATGAGAAAAAATATTTTTAAATTTACAACATCTGCTTTGCTACTTGCTTTTTTAGTTACAGGTTGTGCAAAAACACAAGCGCCAGATAACGCAGGCAATGACGCTGATATTACTGTAACGCAACAACCAACCGAACAACCAAGCAATGAAAATAATGAATCCACAAATGATGCAAATGGTAGTGATAAGAGTGAAACTGTATATCCACTTACCGTTGATATCTATAGCCCAGAGGGAGAAAAATACACTCAGACATTTACTGAAGCACCTTCAAAAGTAATTACAAACAACGTATCCTCTACAGAATTATTGTTAGAACTTGGACTTGGTGATAAAATTATAGGTATTTTAAAGCCAGACAATGCTCCATCAGAGAAGTGGAAATCTGCTTATGAAAACCTCACAGTTTTAGGTGATAAGAAGTCAATGTCCAAAGAAGTTATTATTGGTGCAGAACCAGATTTAATTTTTGGTCGCGCTATGCCTTTTACAGATGAGTCCATGGGAACAATCAAAGATTTAAATGATATGGGGATTAATGTTTATACACAACTTGCTAGTAACTTTGTAATCGATCAATCTCTAGAAAATATTATTTTAGATGTACGTAATATAGGAGAAATTTTCAATGTATCTGAAAAAGCGAATGCTTACGCAGATTCATTACAAACTCGACTTGACACAATTAAGGATAAAGTTTCTAATTTGACTCAAACAGAACCAGTAAAAGTATTGTTCATGGTAACTTACACAGATGGAACGTTTAACACATTTGGAGCAAACTCAGCACTTCAAAGTGAAATGTTAGAAACTATAAATGCAGTAAACGTATTAGAAACAGGGACAAGTTCATTAACAAGTGAAAATCTTGTAACACTTAATCCAGATGTAATTGTTTATATCAAAGCTGACCGTAACGCAGAAACAGATGCCACTGCTGTTGAGAGTCTTTTAAATGATGACACGATACAGTCTGTGCCTGCCATTGCAAATGAAAAAATTATCGAGATTGGCTATGATGAATTAATGGATTATGGTGTGAGAATATTTGATACATTAGAAACTTTATATGATTTTATCTACTAGGATAAGGAGTCTATATTGAAACATAATCTTGAACGAATAACGATTGCAGGAAGACAATGTTTTGTCTTTCTGCCAAATAACTATAAAAAGGATGAAGCGTCTTATCCCGTTGCTTATCTACATGGGGATGAGGCCGTATTTTCACTGTTAAATGATTCAGATTTTCTTTCAGAGTTATCTTTTATTATCATAGGAATATTCTCAGAAAACCGTTTGAATGAGTTAACACCTTGGCCAAGCCCTTCCCTACATCCAAAGTTTCCTGAATTTGGCGGAGGCGGAAATACGTATATTGAATTTATTGAAGGGAAGCTAAAACCTGAAGTAGATAAAAACTATCGTACACTTACTTCTGCGGAGAATACAGCGATTATTGGGTATTCACTAGGAGGACTTATTTCTCTTTATACTGCTTATAAATCAGCTACGTTTGGATGCATTGCGAGTATGTCAGGTTCTTTTTGGTATCCAGAATTTGTTCCATATGCACAGGAGAATTCGATTATAAACCGAAATGCTAAGATATATATGTCTAGCGGTGACCGAGAGGGAGTAGGACATAAGGATATTAAAAAGGATGCAGTAAGCTTTACGAAAAAGATGTATGAGATTTTAGTATCTGATTTGAACGATTTAAACGTAACGATTTCTTGGGATGAAGGTGGCCATCATGATAATACGAGCAACCGATACAAGAAAGCACTTTTATGGTTAAATGAGAATTTAAGAGTTAGTTAAAATAAAAAAGGAGATTATTTAAACTTTAAAAAGTATAAATAATCTCCTTTTTTTATGAATATTTCCTGCCAGCAAGAAAAATCTATTAAATATGAATTTAGCTGTTCTTTACCTGGCTTGGAGTATATCCAACGTGTTTCTTAAAAATGCGACTAAAATACAAGGGATCTGAATAGCCTACGAGGTTTGCAACTTCTTGAACGGTATAGTCCTCTTCTTTTAGAAGTTCAATTGCTTGCTCCAAACGATATTTTATAAGATAGTTAATTGGTCGGATACCCATATATTGATAAAACAAATAGCTAAATTGTTCTGGCTTTTTACCAGCATACTCTGCTAAATTCTTTAATGTAAGATTTTTATTATAAGAACTGTGGATATAGGCAACCACTTCTTTCATCAATTGTTGATTGGTTTTAATACTACTATTTAAATAATCTTCAAAGATTGATTCAAAGGTCTGGTCAAGTAATTGTTCCGCTTCGTACTTTGCCTTTAAAGATTGCTTTTGTTTTAAATCGTAAACTTGATTTAAGAGATGTAAGATTTTATCGGAATTTTTTAATGTGCTTTCAAACAGAATTTTATTATTACTATCGTAATATAAGTTAATATGAAGAAAGGGCTCTTCACTAGTAACTTCAAATTCTAAGGACTGGCCTGGACAACCGTGAATCAATTTACCACGTTGCGCCTGAAAAGAATGATTACCAAAGCGAATAGTTGCACTTCCTTGTATGGGGAAAATAAATGCCCCTTTCGTTGTTAAATAATGCATATGCTCCTCGTTTGGCATTCTAGAGAACTTACTTACGTTTGTTATATTTATGGAGTTACACGCATATTCTTTTGCTAAATCCTTTAATAAGGTCAATGAATTTTCCACAAGTATTCCCCCTAAAATAACGAAGCTTTTATGTTGATCTTAAGTTAGCATATACTAACCTTGAAATAATACCATAAAAACTAGAATTCATCAAATGACAAAATTATCAATAAGCGAGGTAAATTATCAATAAGCAAAGTAAATTATCATTAACAAGTAAATTATCAATAAGCAAAGTAAATTATAAACCGAAGTAAATTAAAGCTAGATGGATTATTAATAAGACATGTAAATTATGATTATGATAAAAAATTAAAAATGTATTTGTGGAAAAGTGGGTAATATAATTTTAGCTTAAATGGAAAAACAGTGGAGATTGATAGTTTTTATCTTAAGAATTGTGAGAATATTTAAAATAAATCTTAATAAAAAACAAAATTCTTGAAAATAATACTTAATCCTATTGAATTTTCAAAAAACAGTGTTATAATAATGGTAACTATTACTAATAAGGAGGATTTAGGTATGAGTAAATTATTTGACATAACAGGAAAGATTGCAGTAGTTACAGGAGCATCTTCAGGATTAGGTAGACAGTTTGCATTGGCTTTGGCTAGAGAAGGTGCGAATGTTGCAATTGTAGCAAGGCGTGTGGAAAAGCTAGAATCTGTAAAAAAAGAAGTAGAAGCACTTGGAGTAGAATGCTATACTCACAAATGTGATGTTACAAATACAGATGAGATTAAAAAGACAGTAAAAGATATCAAAGAGCATTTCGGTAGAATTGATATCCTTGTAAACAATGCAGGCTTAGGATTAGCAGATGTGGCAGAAAATACATCCGATGAATTGTGGACAAAGATGATTGATACCAATATCAATGGTGTATTTTATTTTGCAAGAGAAGTTGGACGAGTTATGGTAGAACAAAAATATGGAAAAGTAATTAACCTAGGTTCCATTCATTCAACTGTTGCTATGCCAGGATTGCCACTGTCCGCTTATGCAACTTCAAAGGGCGCGGTTCTTATGATGACGAAAGCGTTAGCAAGTGAATGGGCAAAATACAATATTACAGTAAATGCAATCGGACCTGCATACTTCCCAAGTGAGATGACATCCAATATTCTTGAAAGTGGTGCAATTAACAATGTAATTCAAAATACTTGCCCAATGGGTAGACCAGGACGTGAAGGCGAGTTGGATGGTGCTTTAATTTACTTTGCTTCCGATGCATCTTCCTACACAACAGGACAATTACTACAAGTAGATGGTGGTTGGACTACTGTTTAAACAATTATTTTATGATATAAATAGGTGGAATTAATTTTGAAATATGAAGTGTAAGATAGATATTAGTCAGAATCAAAAATAGAGGTAGTTGTTAAACTTACGTGAAACAACCACCTCTATTTTTAATTTCAGATAATTAACTCAAACGCGGATAAAAACCTTATTTAGAGAGTAGATAATTGTTATATCTATAAGAAAACTATCTGAACACGTCAGCACTTGATTTCGCGGTGCAAAATCTTAACTAATTATTAACCAAATATGGCATTCAATTCTTTCCTGCTAACTTCATCGGTTAAAGCTAAGATATCATCATCCACTAAGATTTGTGTATCACCCTTAGGAATGATTATGGAGTCATTTCTTGTAATAGCTACAAGAACAGTTTTCTTAGGTATTGATAAATCTTTTAATAATTTATTTGCTGCTTTTGAGTTTTGCATAACTCTCATAGAGACAATGGAGTACTCACCACGATTTAATTTTAAGATAGTAAACATATCTTTTAAGTTCATTTCTTCAACAACGAAGTGTCCCATCAAGTCCGCTTGATTAACGCCAACATCAACTCCCATACTACTGTTAAATAACCAAGCATTTTTAGGATTATTGACTCTTGCAACTACGCGAGATACACCAAACTCCATTTTTGCAAGAGTGGATACCACTAAATTGACCTCATCGGAACCAGTAACAGCAGCGATTACATTCGCGGAATCGATGCCTGCTTCCTCTAAGATTTGTGGGTCGGATCCATTTCCGAACATTAATACTTCATGAGGGAATTCTTTTTCTAGCTTGCTAAAGATTTGTTCGCGGTGTTCAATCACTTTTATGTCGTGTCCATTTGAGAGTAATAAGGATGCAAGATAAGATCCGACTTGCCCTCCGCCTATAATAATAACTTTCATCATAACCTCCATGCTGCCGTTAGGCAATTCAATTCTTGAGCGAATAGCACCCACTGTGCTTTTTGCCAGTTGAAATGCTTGTTTCAACCTAATCCTTCCTTTATTGTAGACCTAGCATTGACTTTAATTTATCAGTAGCAGAAGCAAGAATGCAAAGATATAAAATATCATCTGCTTCGAATATTGTACCGTGAGTAGGAATAAAGGTTTTATTTTTACGACTTATTGTAATGACTTGGATTTCTCCGATTGCAGTTAAGTCATTTACCGTATGGCCAACTAAAAGAGGCGGTACCTCAATGCGGACAAGATTTACACTTCCATTCCCCATTTCATAAACGCTATCCAGTTGATTGAACGTTAAAATTTCAGTGGCGCGTTCAATGCCCCATGTTGTAGTAGAAATGGTTTGAATCCCAATTCTATGATAAATATCAGCTTTTCTAGCATCATAGAGTCTAGCGATAACACGAGGTACTCGATATATATTTTTAGCAATTCTAGCGATAACGGCATTTGCCTCATCGCTTGCTGTACAAGAAACCACAGCGTCCACTTGATCAATCCTTGCCTTACTTAAAATATCTCTGTCAAACCCGATTCCAACAATTTTTGTACCAGTAAAATTCTTACCTAGACCTTCAAATGCATCAGGGTTTGAATCAATAACCGTTACGTTATGACCTTTTTTCACAAGATTTAGTGACAGGCCTGTGCCCATTCTACCTAATCCAATCACAATAACTTTCATAGTTTCACCTCATTCTGGCAAAAAAGTTTGCCTAAATTAAAATGTATTAATAATACCTGATTCATATAATTGTATGAAATAGTGCCGATTGAATCATAGCCATAGTCATAACAATTATATGAATCAATTGTTTATAAATATCAAATTTTTGAACTTTAACATCCATGCAATAGGGTTAAAGTGTGAGACGATTGTAACTACAATCTACGTTCTCTTTTTCTTATCCACGCTTTTCTACACTCTTCAATCATTAATATGATAGGTGGCCAGATGCAAAGTAATAACCAATCGCTTAGCTTAATTGCGCCAGTATGGAAAATTGCTTGTAATGGTGATAGGTAAATCAATGCTGCGATTAAGAGTATTTCAAATATAACACCAAAGTTAATCTGTTTATTGCTAAATAAACCGACTTTAAATACCGATTGTTTTTCAGTTCTACAGTTAAATACTGCACCAATTTGACTAAATACAATAGCTGCTAGTGTCATTGTTGTTGCTTTTATATAAACTGAGCTGTCGTCACCTGCAAGAGGTACTTTTGGCCAACCATTTTGAACGTTGACAAAGAAGTAGGAGATGGCTGAAGCAATAGAGGCTAACAAACCATACCATAAGAAAGCTTTCATGATTACTTTTTTATTTAATAAAGGTTCCTTTTGATTACGCGGTGGTTGATTCATAACGCCTTCTTCAGGTCGCTCTGTTCCTAGTCCAAGTGCAGGTAACATATCCGTTCCTAAATCAATTGTTAATATTTGCATTACAGTAAGAGGTAATGGGATAGCACCTCTAGAGAATAAATACAGTGCAGATGGAACTGCTTCTGCCATGTTGGAGTTTAAAATATAAACCAAGAATTTACGAATATTACTGTAAACTGCACGGCCTTCTTCAATTGCATGAACGATAGAAGCAAAATTATCATCCGTTAAGATCATGTCTGCGGCTTCTTTTGCAACATCCGTACCTGCAATACCCATGGCAACACCAATGTCTGCTTTTTTAAGAGCAGGAGAGTCGTTTACACCGTCACCAGTAACTGCAACGATTTCACCCATCTCTTGTAAATTCGTAACGACACGTAGCTTTTGTTCTGGAGCTACACGAGCAAATATAATTTCGTCTTTTAAATATTCTTTTAATGTTTCATCGGAGAGTTCTTCTAACTCTAATCCCGATACAACTCTTGGATGAGGTCCTTTTACAATACCAATTCGTTTTGCGATACTTTCTGCAGTTAAACCATAGTCACCAGTAATCATGATAATACGAATTCCTGCATTGCGGCATTCTTCAACCGCAGCTGCAACTTCTGGACGAGGAGGATCTGCCATTACAATTAAACCGACAAATACAAGGTCTTGTTCAATGATTTCAGGTGTATAAGCACTCATCGCAGTTGGTATATTGTCTTCTTTATGAAGCAAACGATAAGCAACCGCCAAAACACGAAGTCCTTCCCTTGCATAGTTATCATTTGCATCCATGATTTTATCTCGCATTGTTTCTGTCATTGGCTTTACTTCACCATTGATACGGATGTGCTCACTTAATTTCATGATTTCTTTTGGAGCACCTTTTATATATGCAATTCTTTGCGTACCTTCTATTGGACGATCTAGTTGATGAATGGTTGTCATTCTTTTACGACGGGATTCAAAAGGTAATTCACGTAGTCTTGGAGTTAATTCCATTTGTCTTTGTACATCAATGCCAGCCTTGGCTGCAACAACTCCGAGGCATGCTTCAGTTGGGTCACCTAAAACTGTATATCTAGTAGATTCTTCGTCTGGAGGTAAAAGTCTGGCATTGCTACAAAGAGCTGCACCAGTTAGTAGAAGTTTGACATCTTCATTATCATTTGCTGTTATTTTTTTCTTACCTTCTAAAATATCACCTTTTGGTTCATAACCAACGCCAGTAACTTCAAATTCTTTATCGGCTAGCCATAAATGACTAACTGTCATTTCGTTTTGTGTAAGTGTACCAGTTTTATCGGTACAGATTACTGTTGTACTACCTAAAGTTTCAACTGCTGATAATTTCTTTACCAAGGCATTACGCTTTGACATACGCTGTACTGCCATTGCAAGTGAAAGAGTAACGGTTGGTAATAAACCTTCAGGAATGAAAGCAACAATCATACCAAGAGCAAAAATAAAGGCAGCGGCAACCTCTTCTTTTACTAATATAATAGCCGCAGCAAAAAAGAAAATGCCAAAGCAAATGGCTATAATGGAAATTTGTTTTGTTAAACGATCCAATTCTTTTTGAAGTGGACTATCTTCTTTTTCCATGTTTTGTGTTAATCCTGCAATCTTACCAAATTCAGTTTTCATACCGATTTCAGTAACAACTGCTTTACCATTACCCTCTGAAACGCTTGTTCCAGCGAAGATAAGATTAGGAATTTCAGCACGGGTTAAATCATCATTTAATACAGCGTCTTTGATTTTACGAACTGGATTCGATTCACCAGTTAATGTGGATTGATTTACTTGTAAATCACTAGTTTCAATCAATCTTGCATCGGCAGAAATCTTATCACCTTCCTCTAATAAGATGATATCACCGATTACTAAATCTTCCGCTAATATTTTTTGTTCTTCACCATCACGAATTACTCTAGCATAGGAAGGTAACATATTTCGTAATGCATCGGTTGCCCTTCCAGCTTTGTGTTCTTGCCAAAAGCTAAATACACCATTGATTACGTTCACTAACCAAATTGCGACACCTAGCTCAGGCATATCTGCAAAAAAGGCAACAGCTCCACCAACCCATAGTAAAATCGCCATTAGATGTGTGAAATTACCTAAAAATATAAGCAGAGCGGATTTCTTTTTCTTTTCTTCAATTAGGTTTTTACCTTGTTTTTTTTGATTTTCTTCTGCTTGTTGTTTTGTTAGTCCTTGAGGGCTACTACCTAATAAATTTAGGACTTCATTCATAGGTAATTTATAAATTTTTTCTTTACTTTCTAAATTACTATTCATACTACTCAACTTCTTCAGCCTTCCTTCCATAATTGGAACATCATATATTTTTTCTATCTGATAGGAGCAAATTATAAGACTAAGGATTAAGAAATTCAATCGACCTTAAGAAACCTTAATACGAATAACTAGAATCTTTATATAATCTTTATATTGATAGGAATAAACTTGAAAAAAGAGTAGTAAAGAGTATACTTTTTTCATACTAAAAAGCGAAGAGAAAGGATGATATCTAAGAAGTTAGAGAATGACCAATAAATGGAGAAGGGTATTTACATGTGTGTATAAGTGATATATCATATTGTTACAGGAAAAAACTGTTAAGAATAGGTGCTTGATTTCGATTATAGTTTTCATGGAATATAAAAATAGAATGAAACATACGGAGGATACAATGAAAGTATTTAAAAGTGAGAAATCTAAAGAGAAAATCCTTGAAACATATGACCAATTGTTAAAAATGTGGGGAGTATCCTATCAAGAGAAAGATATCGAAACAGCCTATGGACTTACCCATGTAATAGAATGTGGGAACATAGAAAACCCTCCATTGGTTCTTTTTCATGGTGTTGGTGATAATTCAGCACTTATGTGGATCTATAATGCAAAAGTACTTTCTGAAAAATATCATCTATTTGCAATTGATACCATAGGTGGACCTGGTAAGAGTATACCCAGTAAAAATTACAATAAAATGTTTGATCAATTAAAATGGATTGATGGAATATTAGATAAACTAAAAATTACAAAGACAAATATGGCTGGAGTCTCTAACGGAGCGTATATCACGCAACATTATTGTATTAAGCGCCCAGAGAGAATTTTAAAAGCCATTTGTATGGCGGGGTCAGTATATGATTCGGAGAGTAGTCATCCAATGAAAGCAATGATGAAAGTCTTTTTACCAGAGGCTTTATTTCCAACGAAAAAGAATACAGAAAAGCTTATTAAAAAATTAAGTGGTAAAAACAGTTCAGTATTTACTAATAATAAACTTATTATGGAGCATTATCAGTGGCTACTAAAAGGATTTAATAATATGGCAATGTCGTATCATAAATTGGTTTCCTTTCACGCGGATGAAATAAAGGGGATTCAAGGCAAATGTCTGTTTTTATGCGGAGAGGCAGATCCATTGGGTGATGTTGAAAAAGTGAAGGGGAAACTTGAAAGACATGGACTCAATTATCAATTATTTCCTGAGGTAGGTCATGGAATTAATCATGAAATAGCATCAGAAATCAACTCCGTAATCTTGAATTTTTTTAGGAGCAATTGATGCAGTTAATGGGAGCTGGTATGGATGGTAGGAAGCGAAATAGAATCAAATTAAATATGTTGGAACCAGGATGTAAAATGTGCAAGATTAGCGGGGTTTTAATAATTCTTGCAGGACTTTGTTATGTATTTGGATTGAAATCTATTAGTTTACTATTATTATGCTGCTCTATATTGATATTTGTGGTATTATTGATATTAGTTAGAATAGAACTGTATCAAGACAATAAGGATTATTTAAAATTTAAAAGAGAAGATAAAAACATTGATTAATAAAACTCAAATAGATAATAAGAGAGGTGAACTTGATGCTTTGTCATATGGTAATTAATTTAAAAGCAAATCTCTGTGCAAGATCGAATGATTGGATGAAACTTGTACAGAGTATGAAACAATAACATCGTCCACATTGGGTTTTGCACCTTAAAGTTTATACAATTAACTTATAAGGAGAGAACCGATGAAAGAAAATAATTTTAAAAATTACATAATATTTTGGCTTAGCCAATCCGTATCACAATTAGGAAGCTCAATGACGAGTTTTGCATTAATTATTTGGGCATATAAACAAACAAATTCAGCGATGTCAGTGTCTTTGATGACATTTTTCTCATACTTACCTTACATTATAGTAAGTGTATTTGCTGGAGCATACATTGATACTCATAAGAAGAAGTCAATCATGTTAGTCTCTGACTGTCTAGCAGCAGTTTGTTCTTTTGGAGTACTTATATTATTGCTTTTGGGAGAACTAGAAATTTGGCATATATACATTGTAAATGCAATCATAGGATTTATGAACTCTTTCCAGTCCCCAGCACAAACTGTTGTAGTTGGAATCATGGTTCCAAAAGAAAAGTACGCAAAAGCAAGTGGTATGAATTCATTTTCAAATTCACTGCTGTCAGTCGTTAGTCCAATGCTTGCAACCTTTATTCTTTCCATAGTGGGGCTAAAGGGAGTTATACTCATTGATTTAATGAGCTTTTTATTTGCGTTTGTAGTTTTGTTGTTCGTAATTAAAATACCTGAGGCAAACTTAAAGAAAAAAGACAAAGATTATAATATATTCCACGGGAGCAAAGAAGGCTTAGCATTTCTTTTTCGTCACAAGGGTATATGGTATATCATAATAAGTATGGCAACTCTCAACTTTTTCTCACGATTGACCTACGAGAATATTTTATCACCTATGATTTTATCCAGAAGTGGTAGTAATGAGAATGTGCTCGGTTTTATAAGTGGAGTCTTAGGTGTTGGAGGCATTATTGGCGGGCTGATTGTATCTTTTAAGAAACTTACCAATAACAATAGGAAGTTAATCTATTTTTCCGCGGCTTTCTCATTTTTGTTTGGAGATATATTAATGGGGCTTGGTCAAAGTTCTTTTGTTTGGTGTATAGCAGCAGTTGCAGCAAGCTTACCTATACCATTTATTAATGCAGGGCAAAGTGTTATTTTATATAATACCGTTCCTAAAGATATGCAAGGGAGAATCTTTGCGGTAAGAAATGCGGTACAGTATTGCATGATACCAATAGGGATATTACTTGGTGGATTTTTAGCCGACTATATTATGGAACCTTTTATGAAATCAGAGCATGTACTTGCAGTATTCTTACAAAGTATTGTTGGAGTTGGTGATGGTAGCGGGATGGCAGTAATGTTTATACTTACTGGACTCTTAGGCTTTACAACAAGTATATTGTGGTATAACAGTAAAGAAATTAAGAAGTTATAAGTTTATGTTGTTTGAAAAAGATTATTTTAGATTGATAAATAATAATACAAAGATGTATAAACATTTTATTTGAATTAAGAATAGGTAATTCTTAGACATGAGGAGCGAAAGATGGGAAGAATGGAAAAAGCTATTTTTACTAATATGTGTATGATATATGACGATGAAGGGAGAATATTAGTTCAAGATAGATTAAATCCAGATTGGCCCGGAATTACGTTCCCAGGAGGACATGTAGAATATACAGAATCATTTTCTGAATCTGTAATACGAGAGATAAAAGAAGAAACGGGTTTGGATATTGAAAATCCTATTCTTTGCGGAATTAAACAATTCCAGACAAAGGAAAGTGAAAGATATGTTGTTTTATTTTATAAAACAAAGTGTTTTTCGGGAGAACTAACATCATCTGACGAGGGTAAAGTATTTTGGATTAGGCGTAATGAGCTGAATAATTACGTTCTAGCAGACGATTTTGATAAAATGTTGAGAATCTTTGAATCGGATAGTCTTAGCGAATTATATTATTATAAAGATTCAGAAAAGTTAAATTCAAAAATTTACTAATTTAATATTAAGTCTTTAGTTGTATTTTTAATGAAAAGTAAGGCGTTTGAAACTATATTTCAAACGCCTTACTTTTAGTTTTTATTAAGTGATTTTTAGTTGTTTCATATTAGATAAGGGAGAATTGCGACCTGAGTCTGAGATATTATAAGTAGGTATTATTATAACATGCTTTCTAAAATACTATTTCTAATACTCCAAACATCATCACAATAGTTACTTACTATTGTAATATTAATATTTTTTTCAAGGCTAAAAATAGATACAAAACTAACTCCTGGGTCACAACCCATAAAGTATGGAAGCAGGTAGTCTTGTGAATATTTTCTAAACCATACGCCATATCCATATATCTCATTATGAGAAGAAGTAGCCTGTACACTTAACATGTTATTGGTCA
>CAJJLI010000016.1 GCA_905192625.1 uncultured Clostridium sp.
GCGTTGGGCGAAGAAGAAAGGGATGCCGAGAAATTACGGGCATGCCCAGGGAAGAAAGGGTCAAAAGAACCCCATCCACTATAGAATCAGTTACCAATGGTACCATTTGCACAAAATACTTAGCACTTACTTCCTTTGGATCTTTCGTATATATATATCCACGAACTGAATTTTTAGTAAGGATACATTTTTTAAATACGGCTGACTTAACTATATTATCTTGCATTAAATTATCTTTTCTAATCAGTCCATCAAAACATTCATTCGATAGGGCCATCTCAAAAAACTTATTACTTGATAATGTTAAAAAGCAGATGGCGACAAGTTTTGAGTTAAAGTATTGCAACAAATCATTTTTAAAGCTAAGCAATTTATCATTCCTGTCATAATCCATAAGTCCATTCACTTGCCTTACTAAAATTAAAACTTTTGTTATATTGATATGAATTATGGGAACCAGTGTCACTAGTACAAAATGCTGTTCTCTGTGATATCTAATAGCATCTATAAATTGTACGGTTTGATTTAATCGAATACACTCATCTACCACTCTCGTTGTTTTTATGTTATTTACCGCAAACGGATATTCATCTAAATATCCAGATAACATCCAAGAATGAACTGCCTTTTCCAAAAAATAATCACTAAATGATTCTATTTTATAACGATTATCATCGGTTAAAGTAACCATTATAGATGGTTCACTTAAATCAATGGGATCTTTCTTGGGTAATATAGTTAGATCATATATTTTCTTTCCTATGCAAATAATTTTATTATGACTCAATTGATGCGATATACTCCAATACGTTTGTCCGTATATTTCTTCAAACTCCCGTTTTGTTGCCTTGCTACCTAGAGGCTTACTATTAAAGATTTCAACAGACGTCGTAAGGTTTTGTATCGTCTCATCTGGTAAAAATGCATTCACTGGCTTTTTTAAGTCATGGTTATTAAGATGAAACAAGTTAATAAATGTATCATTTGCCCTATCAATAAGTAACTCATATCCATGCGTAAACTTATAAATACCTATAAGATACTTCGGATCATTCCACAACGATTGAAACTCCTGTAAATCTAACTCCCCGTCTATCATACTTTTGTCATACATAAAATCTCTCCCACTTGTTTAGGTGTTTAACATAAAACGTAGTTTCATACTTAAGTCCTTTCAAATATTATAATCAACGTTAAATGTTAAAATCATAATTTTACCATATTACGTTCCATTATTTTACCCTTCGTGTTTTGATCTAAATCCGACGTTTCAATGCTACATTATTACTACTCGTAGTCATTTTTACCTAATTATAAAATGAGAACTCTTTATTTACAAGTAAAAAATATAAAATGTAGCAAAGGAAGCCTTCTAAGCCATTGTATTTGCTTATTTGAAGGCCCCCTTATTTTATTATATGAGCTATTAAATTTGACGCTATCCTTACTATTTAGTCCAAATCGAACAAAACAAGATTTTGTAATGTCGCATTTGTTGAATCCATCAGACCACTTGCATTTGTTACGATAATCGTGATTTTATCCGTTCCATACATTCCAAAGTGATTCAGTGGAAAATCAAAACAATACTCCACACCACTTTGAATCCGATATCCTGGTTCTTTTCCAAATTCATGTATGTATTCTGCGTTACTTCCATTTAGTTTTTTCACGGTAGGGTTTAATAATTTCATCGTTCCGTCCACATCATAATTATATACTCTTACAATGAGCTGTTCTGTGGACACATTTTTATCTTCCGCAATAAACTTAATCTGCTTTGTTGCACCAGGAACCTTGGCAGCGCCTTCTGAATCTTCGTATATAATATGGCCAAGCGTATTGCTTTTTATCGCCTCTTCGTTTGTTATTGAAACACTTGGCGCGCTCGCTCCTGTGTGATACGTAGCAATCAATGTATTAATAAATAACTTCACTTCATTTTTATAAAGGCCATCCTCCTCATCTGACTGATTGGCTTTTATTTTATTCTCTAAGGTTCCTTTATCCCATAAACCATCCATAGAGCTATGCCCTACCCCGGAAAACATTATGTTACCTTTGCTATAAATATAATAGTTGTTTCGTACATCGTTTGGTGAAACGCTGTATGCCCCGATTTCTTTGACATTGGTATGTTTTTCATCACTAGAGCGCTCTTTATTTTGAGCATCCGCTTCATCATCCGATAAACAATACCATACAACAAGCGTAGGGTCCTCCATATTCATTTGATAATACTGTGTATGGGTAGAGCTTATTTTAATATTCGTATCTATTTTATATGGATAATTTGTAATCCTTCCTTCGTTCACTCGAGTTGCATAGTTCGTTTCGTAGTTACTAATATTCGTACCTTTTACAAAAGCGTTTCCATATAAAAATGGTGGATACAAGAGATTCCCTTGATATATATTCTCGAATGGTGAATTGCTTGGATTGTGATATGCGACTAAAGCACCATATGTAAAGCCTTGAATCTCAGGATAGCTGGTTTGACCATTGGTTAAAGCACCACTTTTATAAATACTTCTATTTACCTTGCTAGGCATTGTTGCAATATCATAAGGGGTCCCAGCTATTTTCTCCTCCATAACTCCAAAGCGATCCATCCCCATTCGACTTCGTAGATACTTGTTGATACCATATCCCCAATTTTTTAAGGTTACTCCCGCATTTGTATTATCATAAATATCTCCATCTACTTTTGTATTCACAAAGGATGTGGTATCATGGGTAAACATTACACTTCTTCCGCTATCAATAAATGCTTGAATGTTATACAAGGCTCCATTGTCATTCTTAATGTCTGAATAACTATCACCAAAACCAAATATCAACATGTCATATGGTTTTTTAACTCCTTTATCCACAAAGTACAACTTATCCGTTAACACAGGTTGACTTTTGTCATAGGAATTCCCGCTTCCTCGATACATTGCTAAAAATTCAGATACGGATATTGTTTTTATGCTAACATTAAAATCATCCAAATCCTTGGTATATTCATAAAGTAAACTTGATTTTCCACTTGGCGGATACAATAGTTTCTCTAAGTTAAGCGTTGAATCATCCGAATTAATTTGTAGAATATGTATTCTTGTCTTTTTCCGCTCTTCTTCAGAATTCCCAGCTGTTTTAAAGGCTGCATAACCTTTTTTCTCAGAACGGAGATAGGATTGCCCCTGTTTTACTACCACTAACTTCCAGGGTATCGCTCCAACATACGCATCTGGCATTCTCTTGCTACTAGAGACTGTTTCGCCAATTCTAGACACACCCGATAAAATCTTTTCGCCATCCTCATAAATGTTATCTGCATCGCTATCAATAAAGATGCTCCAATTATAAGTTTCTGAGCTTACTACATTTAAGCTAGATGCAACACGAAACTCAAATTTTAAAAGTCTGTCTTCCAATAACGTACTTTTTACATCTACTTGAAACTCCACTGGTGAACCACTCATGTAAATGGACAACTTTTCTTTATTAATTCCATCAAACAATTTCTTTTGCGCAACAGCCTGCTTGGATGTAAGAAAGAGATCCTCCTTATTAACAAACGATGCGCTCCCTTTATTCCGATATAAAAACTGATACAAGTTAGAAGAATCATCCACTACACGGTTATCACAATTAAACAATTTGCCTTCTAGTAATACTGGATAACCACCTGAAGTATAGTCTTCTAACTCTTTTAATTTTATCTTTGTGATATCATTACCAGAAAACCGATAAAAATCTGCCACCTTTTCAAGGTAGGTCCCCTCTACATCATTACCTTTAACTTTATGATATCCTTTAAAAATATTGCTCTTAGCAAATGTCATATCTATAAAATTGATATAGCTCATTGCCTTGATGTTACCAGATCCTTCTTTTAACACACCATATAAATTATCATACCCAAGGATACGATCTCCAACATGGCTGTATACTAAGCCATCCATAAGCGGGTCATTGTATACTGTGAGCCCTGCTTCGACATTCATTTTACCGGTATTCGTTCCGATATAGATTAAATCATAGGTAGCATTTAAATCCTCATTTTTCCCGATGAATTCTGCCGTTGTTTGTTGAATGATCTGTATGTATCCTGTATATGCTGGAATCATGTTCCGTAGTTGCTGCACGGTTAACTTAAAATCATTGCACGGCTCTAAATCAAGGACTGTGATTGATTTTTTTTGTATCACCTCATCCTTGGTTTTCTTTAAAATATACTCCACCGCATCGCATGGACTTGCTACATTGGAAGAGGCGTTACTGTTCCCGATTTTGTTTAAATAATCAAAAAATTCCTCATTATATCCTACTTTTGTATCTGTCGCACTTTCTTTTCTCAGGCCGTAGTCAAGCTGTAAAAATCGCTGTACCATATTCGACGTTCCATTATAGGAGTATGTATTGCGTATGACTGCATCGTGCTTATCCGACCAACCAAGTATGATATTTAAGTCAACAAGATACTTCTGATAATTTGGACTTGGTTGCGAAATATAAGCAGGATACGTTCCATCTGGAAATGGTGGTAAAAAGGTATTCGTATTCCAATAAACTTTGGAATTTTCATTGTTCTGGAGATTGAAACTTCCAGTAGTTTTTCCTTTCATCGTTGTCATCGTCACAGTTTGTATTTCATCACCATCATTGGTATTTAGATAAAGGTTATACACTTCCACTGGATTTCTTTGTCGCAGCAGCAATAATAATTTATATAAGTTATTTAAATATCCATCTTTTTTTTCACTGCCGATCAAACAACCTACGGTCATTGTCTCTGGAATCTCTCCTGCTACCCCCGATACCTTTGGCGCATCATAGCATGTAATATCATATACAAGTGGGGCTTTATCCTCTACAATGGCTACTTTCATGAATAACTCCATTACTGTTTGCCAATCCAAATCAATTTCCCCGAAATTGGCCGTATAACGTTTGCTTGAGGTTGAAATACCAGAACGGTCTCTTCCATATTTCTCCCAGAAATCAATCACGCTATTATTTCCTGCTTGGGCACTTGGACTTATACTAATTAAATCTGCATTTCCAATTAAGTCAATTTCTCCATCCTCATTGCAGCCTACAAAGACTTTATGATTTCTACCACCATCTGATACATCATAATATTTTGAAAATTTATCAACATTTTTCTTTAATTCCTCTGGGGTAATGGCTACAACTCGAACATAAAAATCATCAATCTCTTCCTCTGCAATATGTAAAATATTACGTTTAAATATTTCCTTATTTTTAAACATCCAATTTCCGTTATTCTCAAAGCAAGAAATATCTAAGGTATATTCTTTCATCCATACCTTATTCGAATTATAATCCGTAGGTATTCCATTTATATTTTTTTCGCTGACCCAACGATAATTCCCTTTGCCATACTTGTTTTTTACAAACGTAACCGTAGTTCCAGAGACAACCTTATCATATAGTCCATTCTGAATTTCTAATTTCTCAAAATACCCTTCTTGATTCTTTAACTGGTAACTCTTCCACGTCCAGGCATTTACATTATCTGATGCATCTAACATATCTTTTTTAACAATTTTTACTTCAAAAGCTCCTTGTGCAAAACCATTAAAGACTCCATATAGCTGGTTTTCATATGTTGATACAGAAGGATCCACTGGTTCTTGCCCTCCGACAAGATAGCCGATTTGCCCCATTCCTCGATACGGTACAATTTCTAGGATAATGAATGGGTTTTCTTTTGTACCTGTTTTTGCATCCGGGTTAAAACCATAAAACTTTAAGTAGTCATTGCTTGATGTATCTCCAGCAATGGACGTATCCAATTTTCCTTCGCGAATCATCATTAATATCAAAATAACGATAAAAATTTGTATAGCAATCAGCAATATTCTTTTTACTAGATTTATGAATTTATTCTCCATCTGCCCATTCCTTTCCTATAAATTAATTCAAGGCAATGCCTGCATACGATATGGAAGCGTTCCATTATTTTATGGAGTAATGACTTTTTTTATTTTATTACGAAGCGTCACCGAGTGATTCTGTATGGAATACTCCGTCTGATTCTTTTTTAAGTCGATTGATATTTGAATTGTCTTGTTTTGATCATTTGCACCAGTATCCACAACAGAAATTCCTACCACATACTGACCGTATAATTTTTTATCTCCCGATGTAATCTCTCCTGTTTTCACTTTTTCATACATTAATTCACTACTAGAAGCATCAAAGGTTATGATATACCTTGCATCCCCATGATAAATGATCAATTCGTCCTCACGGTATTTAACATTCTCTGCTTCCATCATCAAATCACTGAGCTGGTTTATAATCGTTTGAGCCTCTATTTGAAGACTTAGTTCCTCTTGGGCTTTGCGGTAATTTCTTGAACTGTAAACAATCAATGATAAGATGGAGCTGCTTACGAGTAACATAATCGTTATTCCAATCATTAACTCAAGCAATGTAAAGCCTTTATTATTTGACTTCTCCATTAAGCTCCTCCTTTTACTCATACCTTAGTCCTCCGTTTGCTCACTCCCTAGTTATCCGTTTCGTCATGCCATAGTTCTTCGTTTCCACACACCCTATGACTTCGTTTTACCCTTGTCTTAGGACTCCGCTTATCCATGCATTAGCTCTCGGTCTACCCAGGCTCTAGTTACGTTTTACTCTTGCCATGGTCCTCCATTTACCCACACCCTATGACTTCGTTTTACCCATGTCTTAGGACTCTGCTTATCCATGCATTAGCTCTCGGTCTACCCAGGCTCTAGTTACGTTTTACTCCTGCCATGGTCCTCCATTTTCCCACACCCTATGACTCCACTTTCCCTTACTTTACGACTCCAACCATCATCAGTTTTTGACGCCTTAACTAATTAATCATTCTTCTACCAGTTTCCTTTACACAAAAGAGCGTTGCTTGCTTCCCTCTAGCGGTGCACCTGATATATTCAATATCTGAGGCAAATGCTCCTGAGCTTTTTGTAAAATACACGCAGATTGTTCCATCATCTTCTAATTTAGTTTCAACACCATCTATCTCTTTATAATATACGTTAATTCCTTTTCCAAGTTTTGTTCCAGATTCCACATCCAATCCAGCCCTCTCCGCATCAGAGTTTGAACTTACTTTATAATAGATTGCTTCGTCTTTATTATAAATATATAAATAGCTTTTTTCTGTTTTACTCATGGATTCAATGCGTACCTTTTCCATCGTGTGATTTAGCATGGTAGCTGCTTTAAACGGATCCATATATGAAATAGTCGTAACTAAATAAGCGACTCCTGATGATATAATTGCTAAAATACTTATTACAATTATAAGTTCAATTAAGGTAAATCCCTTTTCATTTCTAGAATTTGTCATTGTTCTACCATCCTATTGTTCAACTATCCTATGATTCAACTATCCTATCATTCAACCATCTTATTCTTCTGCACAGTTTGTCTTCTTCCATGTAATATCTTATTTATCAATTGTATATTCGTTGGTTGTAACCTAATCTTTAGCTATATTAGCTAGTTTTACGCTATAACCGAGAAATTAAATTTTTTTATTCTTTAAACTAATAGATATTCTCGCATAATTATTAACTCGTTAATTTATATAGTTTCCAGATTGCTTTATGTGTAAGAATCCTTTTTACTCGTTCTTTCTCCAGTTATCATAATAAATATAATCGGAAACTTGAATTTGCCCTGTCTTATTTCCCTGTGAACCACCGTTTTCCGATGTTCCAGAGGCATACTCTCTGAAATAGCGATTTACATCTTTTTCATTCGCTGAAAATATCTCCTCAAGCATTCCATTCGGGGCATTGATACTTGCACCTGGAAAGAGAGAAATCGTCCCCTTCGCTATAATTAATCCTGTATATTCCCCTTGCAAGCGAACCGAACCCGTAGCGATTACAATTCCTTTTCGTCCACCACTTGGTAGATTATCATTCACTGGAATCTCAAATGTGCTCTCTTCATTGTCGACGATATAAATAACATATTGCGAACCAACAACCACCGTCTTAACCCCATTCTCATAATTATTTTTTATATCATCGTTTTTTATATTCTCAGAATGAATGAGCGTATGAAATAATGAATCTTTATCGTAAGGTTCACCAATGGATAGTTCCGTTAAGTTTTCTTTTAGTGCATCGTACTTATCGGATAAATTGGACGCCATTTGAACGAATGCTTGAAGATTTACATTATCTACTGCATCTGGATTGATTGTATTGGAGTGCAAGACGCTTTTTCCTGTTTCGGAATCAAAGGTAAACACATTTCCCAACGACATTCTAGTATTTAAAGGATTTATTTTAATACTTGTTGCAAAGCGTTTTACATTATTGTCAATAATTCCAACACTCGCCCCTTGGTTATACACTTCGTAATATTTCTGCATATACAGATTCGCCTTTTGCTTTGACGCAAATTTCAAATAATAGTAAACAAAATTTTGCTTGTCTCCAAGTTGGTATACAATCTTTGTATAACCATTCTCTGGGTCTACATATTCTTTTAAATTAATTTTGCTATTCGAAACTATCTTATCAAAGTCTACTTCTTTTACACCATCCAAACGTTCGTCTAACATACTCACAGGCACCGGATTTTGACCACACCAAATGTATTCCGAAGGAACAAGATATATCAATTGGTTTCCCTTAATCGCTAAGGACTCCCCTGTCTGGACGTTTCCTTGCTCTTCCTTATAGTCATTTCCTTTCGACAAGGGATCTAAAAATGCCCGTCCAGCAATGACTAATTTATTTGTACCAGATAAATCTAGGCTTGACTTATAACCATTTAAGATGACAGCACTGCTGTTGGAAGCTTTTTCATCTGCATCTGTTGCTGATTTTTTATAGCTATCATAACTATATCCGTAGTATTCACCTGAAATAGTCACAGAACTATTTTCTGCATTTAGCATCAAATCATCTGCCACATAGCAACGTCCATCCACTTGTATCGAAGTCGGGTAATTCGAGGATGTAATCGCGTCTGTTTCAATATTTCTAGCCCAAATCTTTGGGTTATCCAAAATGTTTAGTGAACTACGTTCTTGTACTTGAATATCTCCTCTTGTGATAATGTAGGATGCATTGCTAATATTTAAACTGGAACCATTATTAATTACGATACCACCAACCCCTGCGTAGGCGTTGCCTTTTACCGACACATGAGGCGCCGTATCTACTACTATCTTTTGATCTGCAATTAAACTATACTCTGAAAATGTTGGTCGTACGCTAGCTGCAGAATAATTAAAACTAAGACTTGGCACTTCAATTACAATATCTGTTGTAATGCTTGTTTCATAACTATTCTCGTCCACATATTTTACCGAAATATTCTTTAAAGCAATCTCGCTTGTATCGCTTAAGGTATGTATCAGTAGCTGATTCGTTCCTTCCATTGTTATAAAAACAGCTTCTCTTTGTTTTATTAGGTTCATAATAAAACTTCGACTATATTTAGAGGAATCCGTGGCATCTCCTAGTTTTTCTAACAAACCCAGTACAAAAGCACTGTGAAATATTTGCTTTTTTTCATCTTCCGTTTTATCGATATAATGTCCCATTGCCTCATTGTAGGCCTCTTCCAGCTCTATGGCGGCAACTTCTTCTATGCCCTTTTTTATTTCATCAATGGCAATCTCTGCTCCATAAAAATTTGACTTCGCTAAGCGATCTACGGATTTCATCTGAATATTATTCACCGCTACGGATAGTAAAACAGAGCAAAGTATACTAACAAAGCTTATGCAAACAATGACTAGTATTAAGCTTCCTCCCCGATTGTCTGAGATTAAGTTCCTTTTTCTTTTCATATCCTATTCCTCCTTTGTGGAATGGAATTCAACTAAAAGTTCCCCCATATCAAAATCCGTTCCAGCTGGAAATATACGCACGGTCACATCATATATTCTGTTTTTTGCCTCATCTTTTTTTACCAATGGATTCGAATTAACTCCAAAATTAGCATTGCTATATAGATTCACCCCAAGTGGTAGTGCCCCTACCAATGCCTCTGGTAGGGTAGTAATTGACGTTTTAGGCTCTTGTCTTACCACATACACATCAATATCCTCTATGATTGTGATATCTTTCGTGATGGATAATTGGTCACTATAACTGGGATAATAAAATAAATACACATTGCCAATCGTTGCATGAAATGCTTTATTGGTAATGGTATATCGCTCATTTTTACATCCTTCCACGGTGGGCGCTGAAAAATCAAACTCCACACTCACTTTAATGCTTCCATCTACCTTGTTTATTTCAACAATCATCTGTTTTACTAGCTGTTCCCTGATATCTAAGGAACTCATTTCTGTTATTGAATAAGTAGGGTCATCTTTATGCAATTCCCTCTGCTCTGCAATGTAATTCACATGATTTGCATAAAGCGCCGCTATGGCCAATTCAGTTTCATAGGATTCAATTGCTAAGATATTTTTTGGAATATTAATGTCTGCTATGATTGGCATTTCAAAGGTATTGTATCCAATCTTTTCACCTGACGGGTCCGTTGGATTCTCTACGCGATAAGCAGATGCATCCATTGTTATGAGTGCATCATACTTCTTGTTATTGTTTTCTATGCCTTTCTTTGCGAAATAGTATACTTCATTTGGCACATCCATAAATCCAGAGGAATCCTTGTATTCATCCTTAATCTCTAGAAACGTTTTCGCCTTGATATCTTCTAATATATTCTGTGCAATGAAGGTATCTTTTTGTATGCGGTCTGATTTTGAATTGACTTTGTATATCGTCACAAATTGTTGCAATAAAGGCGTAACAAGTAGGGCTAGAATTAATATGCTAATTAATACTTCAACAAAGGAAAATCCGTGGTCATTAAGACCCTTACGGTCCCTATTGTATCTCTTCTCTTGTTGCATCCAAATCACCCCTACTCTTCTCTATATCCATTTTAAAATCCCTATGTATACTTAAATGGCCTTTTAACGTATCAGTGAATCACTCCAACATTTTAGATATCATGGATAAAATGAATGAGTCATTCAAATACATTAATCAAGTATTGAGTTCTCAATAGAATCGAAAATATTGTCTACTCCTATATGTATTCCTGGAACCTTAATTTCTTCTTCCTGCTTATCAATTCCATCCAAAGCATATAAATTAATTGTTAACGTACCTGTTAGATTGCCTGTCGTATTATCAAAGGCAGCCGAGATATCAGTCAAGTTCATTTTTTCTTCATTCTCATTGATGAATTCTATACACTTTTTTAACCCTTCATAACTCGTTTGGTAGGTTAAGACAATGGAGGTGCGATAACCCGTTATTGTAGCGTTAATCAATAAATTTGAACTATCACGAGAGGAATCGTTTGTTGTTGCTTTTTTTGTAACGTCCATAGTACTTTCATTGTTTGCTGTGTTATTCTCTGCTACATCGCTATCTTGTTCTGATTCGTTTGTACTAACATTTTCAGAGGATTGCATATTACTTCCCTGGATACTTCCAGAATAGAATTTTGAAATATCTTGAAAATTTATTGATGATATTTTAATATCTGCATAATCTTCAAGTTCGGTTATCAGCATTATGCTTTTTTCCTGAGTAATACGAACCGGATATTCTCCTAACATTTCATGTATCTTTTCCTCGTATTCTTTGGTTTCGGTGATAAATTTTTCTTCTTGATTTTTCTTTATCTGCAATTCATTCACTTTTGAAGTTAATAACAGATTTTCATTATGTAGGTTATCTGCACGTTCTGTAAATGGTACATACCCAAACTGATATGCACAAAAAAGTATAAGGAGGGTAAATAATAAAAACAAAAGATTCTTCTCATGATCTGTGAGATTACTTGCTATCTTCATTTCCGACCTCCTCTGTAACAGTATTGTATTGCGCTGTTACGACAAATCGTACCGTCACCACACCATTTTTATTATCTTCTACTGTGATACCACTTGTATTTATTTGAGATAATATTGAAATTGATTTTAGTTGTTGTAATACCATCGCTGCTGTTTCCTTAGAATCTGCTTTTACACTAAGTGTTATGGCATTGGAAGCAATCATAAACGATTCGATCAACGAATTTGACGGAAGTTTATCTTCTAATTTTGAAATCAACTCCCCTAATTTCTGGTTTGGATGATTCGTCGCATCATACATTTCTTTTACCATGTTATATTGATTTTTCGCATTGATATGTGCGGTATAAACACGGTCAATTGTCGATAAGTATGCGATTTGCTGTGTCAATTGCACGTTATCTTGTTCTTCGGTTATCACATCCAGGTAAGAGGTCAACAAAAGTAAAATACTAATAAGACATGAGCCAACCAACATTACAATCCTTGAATGGATCCGATTTTGTTTTTTCTCGCTCAGCAAAAATTCTTTTGGCAAAAAATTGATAGAACGTGTTGCTGCACCAATGGCTGCTATGTACTCACCCTGCTCTAGTTTCGTCATGGAATCGTCTTTTGGAAACACAACCAAAGGGAGTTCTTCTAGTACATTTACAACAAGCCCAGTTTCATGCTTGAGCAATTCTTTCATACCACGAAATCTAGAGCCCTGCCCCGTAATATAAATTTCCTCAATTTTTTCAGCCGGATATTTTGATGAATAGTAATCAATCACACGTAGTATGTTATTGATCAATAAGTTCAAAGATTCCGTAATTTAAGATCTAAGGGCTTGGTTATTTATATAATCTTCATCCACATCCACCGCTGCCGCT
>CAJJLI010000017.1 GCA_905192625.1 uncultured Clostridium sp.
TTTCACAGGAAGAGGATGCATATGGTTCAATATAAGACAATACGGCATTCTCCACCGATTCGCCTGTTTGTCTATGATGGTCTAATATTACAATTGTCTTAGTCAAATCAAGCAACTCTGGACATTCTGTATAACTTGGTCGATTTACATCAACTACTACTAACAATGTATTATTATCTACTACCCCAATCGCCTGGGAACTATTTAAAAACATATCATCTTCATAGTCTGGATTATTTTTAAATCTTGCGATTACTGGTCGTACAGAAATCGTTACATCATTAATTACAATATGTGCTTTTTTATTCAATGTTTTTGCAATTCGATATACGCCGATTGCCGCACCAAAGGAATCCACATCTCCAATGGAATGTCCCATGATAACAACTTTATCCTTAGCTTCAATAAACTCTTTTAGGGCATGAGCTTTCACTCGTGCTTTTACTCTTGTATTTTTCTCAACAGTAAAACTCTTGCCTCCATAATAATAAAGCTTTTCACCATCTTTTACAACTGCTTGATCTCCACCACGACCCAAAGCCAAATCAATCGCAGCTCTTGCAAACTCATAACCTCTCGCATAAGACTCTGCATTTACTCCAAGTCCCATACTAATTGTTACCGACATCTCATTACCAATATTGACCGCGCGAACTTCTTCTAAAATAGAAAAACGATTCGTTTGCAGCTGTGGGAAATACTTGTTTTGAAATACAAAGATATATTTATCTTTTTCAAGTTTTTTTATAACTGCATCAATTCCCTGCATATACTTATTAATTTTTCGATCAACTAAGGCAGTTAACAAGGATCGTCTCACTTCATCGATGCTTTCAAGTGCTTCTTCATAATTGTCGATGTATAAAAGTCCTATGATAAGTTTTTGATCACTATTTTCTTTTTGTAGTGCAACGATTTCTGTTTCATCATAGAGATACATTGCCACTAAATAAGAGCAATTATCCATAACATCTTCATCTTGCAACCAATAGGCATCGTCTTCAAAATCTGGTGTCATAACTTTACGTAATATCACTTTATAATTTTTCTCTAAATGACTTATGTGAAGTTCGACATCAAGTTCGCTATCTGGTAATATATCCTCCGTTATCTCTGGAAATATATTTGTAATTGACCGCTTTGCCTTTTTCTCAGAACCAATGATATCACAGAACTCATCATTCGCCCAAACCATTCGTCCTCTTTCATCAAGTACACCATATGGAATAACCATATCTTTTAGCAGCTTCCTTTGAATCTCACCATAATTTGTAGCAAACTGTACCATGTCTCCTACAATGGATGGGCGTTTTAGAAAATATAGCAATAGTGCAATAATAAAATAAAGCACAACAAAGCAAGACATCACTGCGCTTGCTTTTTTATCAATCATATAAATGCATATATTCATAACGACCAATAAAATGGTTAAAATAAGCGGCCATCTCAAATACGTACGTAATGCACCATATAGTCTATTTTTATTTGTTTTCATATTCATGGCTCCTTAATAAAGCACACCTTCCATACAATTTGCAATCTAATATACTATGTAACCGTTGCAGTTGTACCTTTCATTATACCATTATTTTGCCCCAAGTGGAAGTGTTTTTTCATAATACAAGGGAAATGCATCCATATCTGCCGTTTCTTTGATGCTTCTACGATGTTTCTTTGATGCAACTACTAATAAAATACTCTTTTTATTAAGCTTTGAACGAAACTTATATGATATACATTATAAAATAAAATGGCTCCTAATAATGAAAGTAATACATCGTCAATATTACATACTCCGACCTTCAATATGAATTGAATTATTTCAAAGGCAATCCGAAGGGACAGAAAAATTAGAATAAACCGATGGATTTTGTCACACGCATTAAAAACCTGTGGCAATATTATACCAAGAGGTGCAAACAACAACAGATTACCCAGTGTTACTCTTACAATATATGAGATATTAAGAGTATGGTTAAAAACTCCAATAATATACTGATAAATGGTTGCAAAGGGCACAACATTAACGGAAAAAAGGAACGTTTTTTGAATACTATTGTCACTTGATACGTTTGCATGATAATGAATGACGATTCCTATAAATAATATAAAAGCTATGTACAAACCCAAAACAAAACTGTATACAATTTTTGTGCATCGAATCTTATCCTCTAATTGCTCTAAGCTCGAACATAAAAAATAAGACCCTACAATCGCTGCTAAAAAACAAGCACCCACTAATATTATTAACCAATGCAGACGAAAGAAAAAATAAGATTGCATACTTAATAATAAGATTGCAAAGAAAATGCCCCCACACAACACATAGAAACAAAAGGCAAAGACACGTTTCATATATATTTCCATTTTCATTGCCCGTCCTCCTTATTCAACTCTCGCTGATTATTCTGTCATCTATTGTCCAAACGTGTGTTAATTATATATCAATTGGGGTTATTTGTAAACAAAACATCCGAAGAATGCTACTATAATACTAAGCTACATTTGAAACTTAATACTTACTGTTGTTCCAACCCCTGGATTGGATTCATACGTTATTATTGCTGAGTGTCGTTTCGCTATTTGATCACATAGTGTTGTTCCTAGCCCCACTCCTCCATATTTCCTGCTTCTTGCCTTGTCAACACGATAAAATGGCTCTATTATGTGAAGCAATTCTTCTTTTTCCATTCCTATTCCATTATCTGTAATCTGTAATATCGCATTATCTTTCTCTTCATACGAAAAAATTTCTATTTTTCCATTGTTTCCTGATGCTCTTATAGAATTTTCTACAATATTTGAAATCATAATTTCTAAAAGCTCGTAATTACCATTTACCTCAGTACTTACATTATTGCAAATAAAATCAATTTCTTTTTCTGCAATACTCGCTCCAAATCGGTACTGCAAAGATCTTATTATTTTTTCTATAGATACTCTCTCCATAGAAATCTCTGTTTCCCTAATGTCTACAAGTTGTAGCAGCACTTGACTTAAGTTTTCTATTCGCTTACATTCCTTGCGTATATAAGTTAATGCATCATATTTTTCTTCTTCCTCTAACCTTGCCACTTGTAAATATTCAGCATATCCTGATATCGCAGTAAGTGGAGTTCGAAGCTCATGTGCAAGATTATCTACTAGACGTTGTTTCCTATTCGTTTCGTCTTTTAGCTCCTCAATATTTTGCTCAATTCTATCCGACATTTGATTAAAATACCTACCAAGTTCCGCTAGTTCATCGTTTCCTTTAATAATTACGCGATTTTTGTAGTTTCCATCCGCAATTTTTTTGGTAGCAATATTTAATTCATGTATCGGTTTTGTAAGTGCCCGCAAAACAAAGTATAGTATAGCTGAAAGTATGAGCGTAATTGATATTGATCCCACGATGTAAATGGACATCGTACGCCTCCAAGTCATTACAAAGTTCTTTAAATGATAGCTATACAAAAGCATATACTCGGAATATGGCGCCTTTAGACTAATTTGAACAATCACATACTTTTCTTTTTCTGAAGTGCGAGTCCATAAGCGTAGCGTATCTGACTCAAGGCTTTCCATATTTTCATTCGCAAATGATTTAATATCATTATTAAAAATCCATGCTTCCCCTTTTTTTATTTCAATGCCTATACCTTGTTGTTGATAGTACTCAGCATAGGACCGAAAAATTATTTCTTCGTTTGCAGTTGATAATTCACCACTTTGATTTAAGACAGAAAAATCATTATAAATAGCATTCGCAATAAAATATGCCTCTGCTGCAGCTTTATCTTCATATGACTCAAGTTGGTTTTTATAGGAATCACGAGCTACAAACAGAATTGCCAGATCTAAGCAGAAAACAAATATAATACTTAATATTAAAAAAGACTTTTGCCAAAACTTCATTCGGTTTTCCCTTCATTTTCAGAAATCATCATATTTCCAAACGGTATCCTAATTTATATATTGTTTTAATTTGTTCTTCTAGTGCCAATTTTTTTCTAAGTTTTTGAATATGTACATCTACGGTCCTAGTGTCGCCCTCATAATCAAATCCCCATGCAAGCTGTAATAATTTTTCTCTAGACATCGCTAGATTTCGATTCATGATTAATACTTCTAATAGGGTGAACTCTTGTGGTGTTAGTTCCAATACTTCATTCTTATATTTTACAACTTTACTTCCTAAATCCACCTGAACTTGGTTTATATTAATAATATCACTACTTCCCTTCCTTCTGCGAAGTACAATATGTATTCTTGCTATTAGTTCTAGAATTTCAAATGGCTTTACTATGTAATCCTCAGCTCCAGATGTTAGTCCTAAAATCCGGTCCTCCAGATTACCTTTTGCGGTTATAAATATAACTGGAGTATCTTTAATCTGTTTCATTAGTTCAAATCCACTTAGGTATGGTAGCATTACGTCTAAAAGAATAAGATCATACTTTTCCAAAGTTAACTTCTCTAGTGCAGTAGTTCCGTCATAAACCTGACTACAACTATATCCTACCAATTCAAGATTTTTCTTTATTAAGTAACTAATCGGTTCCTCATCTTCCACTATTAAAATATGCGTCATATTTTACTCCATTGGGCTGTCGCAAAACTTACAAAACTCTGCTTTGCAACAGCCCCTCTTTTAAATAATAAGTATGCAAATACTTAATTTCACATAAAACTAATCTCTATTTAGTACAATTTATTAATATCCTTTAATTACTCCGATATCAACTTTTAACGAGAACTTTTTATTATTTAGTACATCGGATGGAGCAAGGATATTACCAATTTCTACGTCAACGGTAAGATCGTTTGCTTTTATGGTATTATCAAAACGTACATTTCCAACCTCTACACGAAAAGTACTAACATCAACATTCCAAGCTTCTTTTACCGTAACATTTCCTATATCACACTGCACGTTTGCCCTTTTAATACTATGAGCTTTTTGGATGGTAATATCACCAATATCACTTGATAGATTAAGTTCCTCTAGGTTTAGTCCATCCTTTACAAGAATACTCCCAACATCACAACTTACATCTAATGTTCCTGTGAAGTTCTTTGGCAACCTAACTTCTAACGTCGATTTTCTAATAAAGCTTTTATTGGATGGTAATTGCAGTTTGTCACCGGTAGATGTAGTTTCTATTACAATCTTTTCAGTCTCCTCACGGATCTTAAACAAATCTTCCGTATATAAATTTTCATATATTTGTGTTATCTCCAATTCTTTTGTCTCTGAGACATATATCAACACTTCATCAATTGCTGAGTCTATTGTTATATTTTTAGTACTTGCATCCAAAGGAATTGATTTATCTATAGAACCAGATATAAGCGTTGTATCCTCTTTCTCATTTGTTAGGTTTTCATTATTGTCTGTATTTCCTTGGTCTTTCAATATATTGCTTTGATTCTGCTCTAAAGTTTCCTGCCTTTTTTTTGTGTTTTTCCCATCTGATAAATTATAAGTTTCTACACTGCCTTTCAGTTCGGCATATGCTAGTTCTTTCGCATTTGCAGAAACTTTTATCTCTTTAACGCTTCCCTCATTTTCTTTCATACTGATGTTAAATAATAAAAACATAACAATCGAACACGCTAAAATACCAAAGACAAAGGTTGTAATAAATAGTACTGTTGATTTCTTTTTCATAATAATCTCTCCATTTCTTTTTTCTATATTATAAGAAAGGAATATTTTCAAAAAATTATAGAACTGTTATGAAGTTGTAAAAATTCTATCGTTTTAACAATTTCTTTATTTTACCTAACTTAATATCCAACGCTACTATAACAACAATTACATCCATTTAATAAATATCTAATAAATATAGTTTGGCATATAAACATAATCGACAACATCAAACACTTTTGTTTCTTTATTGTAATCAAATAAAACCAAAACATTACCCAAATAATGCATCAAGTCCTTCCCTATACCAAGGTCATAATAAAGATTTCCAAACATATCAACCATAGGAACTGACGAATAATTCAGACCTTCCATATCCGAAAATAGCGTTTGAAATTCTTTATCTTTCGATAACAGTTGACGTAACTGTTCTTCCTGCTCTACTGTAATAAACCGCTCTTCCGAAGAAAAAGCAGGTATCTCTTGCATCGTCGATAAGTCTAGCGCATGCATCCAATAATATAAATTATTTGTCCCACTATAGGGTGCACCAATTATTATAATATCGTTTTTACTATCTTTATTTATATCAACATTATATATGCGGATAGCTTCTGGGTAACGTGGCTTATCTTGCCGAAATACGTATGTATCATTCTTATAATTAATAGTGTAATCTCCCTGAAGAAGTTCTTCCTTATTATTTGTATTCATAGCATGGAGAGTTATTTCATCTAATTTATATTCATAATATAAATTGTTATTAATGGAAACTTCTCCCTGATATTTTAATTCTTCCGGTGAACAATCCCTTGCCAATTGTTTGAACTGTTTATAAATGCTAAACTCGTTTGTATCATATACATCTTGATATGACAATTCCTCATCCGGCAATGGATCATTTGTCTCCCTTAACGCATAATAGAATAAGATCATGAACAGTGTCACCAAAAGAGCAAGAATACTATATGTAATTACTTTTCTTTTCTTCATTGTTCTTCTTTTCAATTTCATTATAAGCTCCTTTTCACAGTCTTCTCACCCAAACGATTTATCTAGCAACTAATCTCAACCGTGTCAGCGAATTCGTCTTTCAATAACTATTTTTTATATCTTAATAGAGAATTGGTTATTTTTAGAATTTTGCCTTACCGATATCATAATCCAATTTTCTACAATTTTCAACTAATATAATTATTGACATATTGCAATTCTTCTATAACGCACGGCGCCCACACGGAGCGTATCTAATTTATAGTACTAATCGTTTATGCTCTTATTGCATACATATAAAAAAAGCTCTGAATCAAGTAATGTAGCGAATACCAAAGGACCCGCCCCAGTACATAACACAGAGCAAAAAAGCCACCCCACAGTCTCCCATGGAATGGCTTCATAATACATTATTTAATTAAAAACGTGTAAAAGTCGTGTAAACGTATTTACCAGACCTCTACAAGCCTTGATAAATCAAGAATTAATCTAATGTGTAAGGCATTAAAGCGATGTGACGAGCACGTTTAATAGCTACTGTAAGAGCTCTTTGGTGCTTAGCACAGTTTCCAGTAATTCTTCTAGGAAGAATTTTACCTCTTTCGGAAACATATCTCTTTAATTTGTTAACATCCTTATAGTCGATACCTGTGTGGTTTTTGTCAGCACAGAATACACAAACTTTCTTTCTTCTACGGGTCATTCTTCTCTTCATTGGAGCATCACCCTTATCGCCTCTATCTTTGTTAAAAGCCATGACTATTACCTCCTTATCCAAATTCTTAAAACATAACAAATTTTGTTATGATATTCTTATACATGTTAGGTTGATTACACAAGATTAGTTAAATGGTAGTTCTTCATCAATTCCATCTGGAATATTCATAAAGCCATCGCCAATAGCTGCACTTGGAGTAGGTCTAGATGTTGCTTGGAATCCACTGTTTTCACTTGAGCTTTTGCTTTCAGCGAATTCAGATTCTTCTACTACAACGTCAGTTGTATAAACCTTTTGACCCTCTTTATTTGTATAGCTACCGGTTTGAATTCTACCAACAACCGCAATTTTAAGACCTTGTCTATAATACTTCTCTGCATGTTCTGCTGTTTTTCCAAACGCTACACAAGAAATGAAATCTGCATCAGCTTCACCTTGGCGTTTGAATCTACGATCTACTGCTAAAGTAAATCTAGCGATTGCTAGAGAGCTTTCGCCTTGAGAGTATCTAACTTCTGGGTCTCTTGTGAGTCTACCCATTAAAATGACTTTGTTCATATAAGGAAAATCCTCCTTTACTATGCGTCCCGTCTAATGCATAAAAATCTGATTACATTTTCCATAATACGAAGTCTTTGTTCGATTTCGTTTGGAGTTGTAGAATCAGCATCGAATTGGATGAAATAGTAATATCCTTCTTTCATCTTTTGGATTTCGTAAGCTAGTCTCTTCTTACCCCAATCATCAACGTTAGTAATTGTACCGCCGAATTTTGCAATAAGCTCTTTTACAGCTTCAACTGCTGCATTTCTAGCTTCATCCTCGATTTTTGCATTTACAACTAAGGATAATTCATATTGATTCATAGTTGCGTGCACCTCCTTTTGGTCTCTGGCCCTATGCTTAACATAGAGCAAGGAATTAATGTGTAACATATCACAATTCGGTATTATATCATAGTTTTCCTTCGTGTTCAAGTCCTAAATATTCACAAAATAGTCCAAGCATCTTAAACATCTAGCATAAGATCATCCTTTATTTGAATTACTCGATCAAAATCTGCAAAGGAGGATGTTCTATGAGTAACTAAAATCACGATCTTTTCTTCCATGAGTTTACTCAATGCTAAATTTATTTTTTTCTCACTTTCTACATCAAGTGCAGAGGATGGTTCATCCATCAACAAAATTGGTGAACTTTTCAAAAATGCCCTTGCAATTGCAATACGCTGCCTCTGACCCCCAGATAAATTTTTGCCCCCTAAGGATAATTCTGTGTTAAAACCATCTGGAAATTCATCAATAAATTCCTTAGCATACGCCAATTCCGCTGCTTTTTCAATTTCAGAATCATTCGCATTTGAATTACCATAGCTAATATTATCTTTTATTGTACCTGCAAATAAATAATTCCCCTGTGGCACATAAGTAATCATATCGTGCAATTGTTCTAAACTATAATCGCTGATTTCATGACCATATATATGAATTCTACCTTGAGTTTTATCATAAAAGCGCAATAAAAGCTTTAAGATTGTACTCTTTCCACAACCAGATTCCCCTACAATCATTACTTTCTCACCATCGTCTACATTCATATTAAATGAATCAAGCACTTTGTTTCTCCCTTTATAGGAAAATGTAACATTTTCCATGTGAATTCCATCTTCTCTTTTGGGTTCTAAAACATTCTCTTGTAGCCCATGAGTTTCAACTTCATCTAATTCAAGAAAATCAAATACTCTTTGCGCTTCTGCAAGTGAGGCAGTGTAGTCAGCAAGCGCACCTCCCATATACTGAAACATTGCACTAACACTCATTTGCAACGTTATAATAGCCATTACTGTACCGTAATCTAATTCTCCTCGCAATACTAAAAAAACACCAACAATAATCGTCCCAATATTACCGAGCATCCCAATTAAAAATGTTAACATTTCTAGCATGGATAATACTCGTGTTCGATGAACCATACTTGTTTTTACTTTATTATTTTCATCAAGGTAAGAATCCATAACAATATGGGCGCCTGAAAACATTTTAATCATTAAAAACCCTTGTAGGATATCACTTAAACCTTCGGATAATTTACCGATTTTACCTTGTATTTCTTTACTCAATTTTTTAATAAGCTTATTCATATATATTGAAATTGCAACGCTGATAAGTGAAAATAAAATTGAAACAGCGGCTAATTTCCAACTGTATATAATCATGGATAATATGGATACAAATCCATTGAATGCAATAAACAACACTCGGAATACCCTTGAAAAATAAGTATCTTTTAACGAGTTTGCATCCTGATTCAACCTCTTTAATACATCTGCACTATGATGCTCTTCAAAGTACTGCATATTTAGTTTTGTAAGTTTTGAAAACATACTTACTTTTATATTAAATACGATATAACGTACCTGCCTCATCTGAAAATAACGCAGATAAGGGGATACATAGGTTAGTATCAAAACTATAACAGAAAGTATACACGCTTTTATATATTCATCCCATAGACGAAATTCTATCCCATGGAATATCATTTTATATGTATAAGAATATAAAACGCGTGTTACACCGGATACTATAAGTGTTGCTATCATAATACTAAAATATTTTACTTTTCTATCTCCCATATAAGATATGAAACGTTTTAAATTCTTCACGAAATAACACCCCCGTTTGACACATATTCCGTATACAGATTGGCATATACTCCATTGATTTTTAACAAATCTTCATGCCTTCCTATTTCTATTATTCTACCTTCATCAATCACTACAATTTGATCTGCATTTACTATGGTAGGGAGGCGATGTGCAATTACCACCACAGTTTTTCCCACCAAAAGCTGATCAAGACCGATATTCACCTGTAGTTCAGATTCTCTGTCTAGGGCTGAGGTTGGCTCATCCATTAATACAATGGATGCTTCTTTTAAAATTGCTCTCGCTATAGATATCCTTTGCCTTTGGCCACCCGATAAAAATGTCCCTTTTTCCCCCACCATTGATTCATATCCATTTGGTAAACCTTCAATAAATTCATGCGCATTTGCAAGTTTCGCAGCTCTAATTATCTCTTCCTGTGTTGCATCTGACTTCCCGATTCGAATATTATCTTTTATGCTCAGCGGAAATAAGTAGGCATCTTGTGAAATAAGAGCGATATCATTTCTTAATTCATTTGGATCGCATTCTTTTACATCAACTCCATTAAAATTAATATCACCTTCACTAACCTCATAGTGTTTATATAAAAGTTTGAGTAATGTACTTTTACCACAGCCACTTCTACCAACAAATGCGGTCTTTTTTCCTCTTGGTATCGCTAAATCAATTCCGTTTAAAGCATATTTTTTCTCTATCATACCAGCATATGAAAATTTAACATTTCTAAGTAAAAAAACATCATCAGAGATCATCTTCTTGCTATTTATATTGTAACTAGCTCCACTCATTTTATCGAAGGATCCAGTATTACCTGCAATGTTAGTATCTTCCTTATCAACATTGAAGTTTTTTATACTTATCATCGGATTACTTTTAAACTCAATGGGTGTATCTAAAATGTAAAACACCCTTTCTACCGATGCTAGTAACCATTGAGTTCGAATGATTAATTGATAACCTCTCTCCAAAGGGTCAATCAACATCTTCATAATATTCACAAAAGCTACAATGATACCTATGGTAAGGCCACCTTCAAATACAAGGTACCCTCCCAAACAAACTGCTATAATCACTGGTAACTCACTAATCATTCTAGATATAGGATCAACATTATATTGTCTTTTATCGTTTTTAAACGATATTTCTAATGTTTTGTGTAAATCCTTATAATATTTATCACTCAAAACTTCTTCCAGATTATATGATTTCACCACATCAATACCGTCACATATTTCTTGAAGATTATTATTGGTTTCTCCTAATTTCGCAACGTATTCCATTTGACTTTCTTTGATTGGTTTCATTAGCTTTACACTAAGAGGCACCAATATTATTAGTGGGAATAAGCCTGCAAGTGCTAAAACTGGACTTGTCATTATAAGATAAATCGTAAAAACAACAATCATGATTGGTGTATACAGACAATCTTTAAAATAAACTTCCAAATAGTAGGCAATCCCTCCAATATCCGATGTCATTCTAGCTACCATATCACCAAAATTATTCTTCTCCATGTAATCTGGCGACATCTTTATTATATGTTGTAGTGTTAATTCACGAAGGTCACGCAAAATACTCGCACCAAAATATTGTGTGGTAAAAATAATTAAATAACTGCATATCATACCAAATGCAATTACCATTGCCCCTCTTACTAATTGACTTATTACAACTGAAAAATTACCGCCAATACTCTCGTCAATAATATTTTTTAAAATGTCAACCACCCAAACATTTGCAAGTGCTCCTCCAATGGAAGATACCACAGCTAATATTATGTAGATTAGATATGGACGTGAATACTTTAGTAAACGCTTCATTCCCCATTACTCCTTAATATTCCATTATTTTCTAACATAAGGTATATAATATCACATATTTTTTGTGAAACATATCCATTATTTTGAAATATTATAAAATTCAAACAACTCAATCTTATTCCATTAAAATGCATATCCAAGCGTAGAAATTACTTTATTCATATGAAGTGAAAGAATCGTAGGTTTGATTCTACACAAACGATACTTATAACATAGTACATATCCCGCGCCTCAGCGGTTTAGTAGCAATTGTTCATCTCCCCGAAGTGGGCATTTGGGTACGTAGTGCTTTTTTTAAATTATAAAATTGACTTTAACACTTTATAATAATATTGTCTTTTCTATAAATTAAAAATAGAGATGCTAGCATAAGCATCTCTATCTGTTTGTATCGCAATAAAAATAAACCACCGGCTATGCCGGTGTGTCCCCAGTTAGCTTTAGCTTCAAGTAAAAAACCTCCTATGATATAATAGATGTGGGTTTGCCAACCACAAAAATTACATAGGAGGTATCCAAAAATGGATATGAATAGTTTAGCTCATACGAAATGGGAATGCAAGTATCATTTAGTTTTTGCACCAAAGTATAGAAGACAGATTATATATGGAAAGATAAAAGCAGATGTTGCACAAATACTAAGCACACTATGTAAAAGAAAAGGAATTGAAATAATAGAGGCAGAGTGTTGCAAAGATCATGTACATATGCTAGTAAGAATACCGCCAAA
>CAJJLI010000018.1 GCA_905192625.1 uncultured Clostridium sp.
ACAGTCGTTCCAAACCGTCTTGCAAGTAACCAGAGGGTATCACCGGAGCGCACGGTGTAAGAAAACGTCGGAGTAGAAGTTTGTGTTGGAATTTTTAATACTTGACCAACGTAGATTACATCGCTTGTTAGGTTATTCAAAGCTTTGATAGCATCCACAGTAGTATGGTATCTGTTTGCGATTAACCAAAGAGAGTCGCCTGGTTTTACGACATATTCAATCACACCTGGTGTTGGACCTGGTTCTGGTACATTATCTATAATTCCTAAATAAACATCATAGAGTGCAGCCCAAGTCGCTGGACCAACGATACCGTCTGCTGTAAGTCCCATCATTTGTTGAAATGCCAGAACTGCTTGGTAGGTTTGATTGTCAAAATTTCCGCTTTGCGTAAGGGATGGAATGGTTGGGTAAAATTCACTAATAACACTTAAAAGATACTGTAAGGTAATAACATCGGGTCCACTTTCACCCCAATATAAAGTAGTACTTGGTGGAACGGTACCAATACCCAAAGCTCCGCCCTCACTATTAAGTTCTGCAAGTTTGGTTAGTGCAACGAATATGCTTGATATTTTATTCCATGTTGCCCTTCCGACAATGCCGTCCGGTGTTAAATTAAATATGCTTTGAAATTTCTTAACAGCGGCTTCGGTGCTAGCACCAAATACCCCAGGAGGATCTGTGATTGCTGGGATGGCGGGATAATTTTTTCGAATTCTTGTTAAGTAAGTTTGTATTGTCTGCACATCAAGACCGGTACTACCAACTCGCAGTGCGGTTCCTGGATAGGATACTAAAACATTCGTGATTATATTTGTTTCAGCGATTTCAATGTCATCTGGGTAGTAATATCTTAGTATTTGCAGTGGAGTCATACCGTGTTCTGCTAATGTTACAGTACCCCATTGTGATAATCCTGCACAAGTTGCAGTCGTACCATTACAAAATGAAGTGAAATAAGGAGTGATATGTCCTTCTCTACGAACATATTGATTAAAGATTTCATCTACTATGTTACTGATAGATTCATAAATGGTACGACCATATACAAAGTACTGGTCATATGCAGTACTGTTGGTGATATCAAAATTATAACCTCTGCTTCGATACCATTCTGTAAATACTCGGTTTAGTGCAAAGGTGATAATCGCATAGATATTCGCGCGAAGTGCAGCATCCGGCCATGTCGGATAAATTTCGCTGCTTGCAACATTTTTAACATAATCAGGAAATGACACTTGTACATTGGATGCTGAGGACGTTGGTGTACCTAGATGTACGGTAATTGGATTCGGTATCACAACAAATCGTAGGACTCTCGGATCTTGATTGGTTCCAACTTGATTCCGTGGTTCATTCATTTCAACGGCATGCTTACCTAGGACTATTTCGTAATGGTTTGCATTTCTTTGACGTTCTTGCATTGGTATGAGTGTTACTGGTTGAATTGCGTTTTGACCATCAAAGATCTGAACCCCATAAATAGTTAAGCTATTAAATCCGGTTGCTGTAACATCCACCGTATAAGAAGTGTAAGGTGTACCGGTATAATTTGGATCTAGTGATAAGCTTTTGTCTACTGTATCTAAGGTTACTTCTTGAGTATCGCCGCTTTCATCGGTTACTAAATCATATAAAACGTTACCTGCTTCGTCACGAATTCTAACTCTTGCGTCAGGAACAGGGATTATGTCATTTGCTGAACGCACTTGTACAAGTAAATTACCTACAGCCATGCTTTTATCCTCCTAAGAATTTGTACTACATTATTAAATAGTAAGCGATCTAATTCTGTTTATTAGCATTTTATTCTTTAAATACCTAGGATATGATTTTATATGCCGGATTTCATTCGATTAATTATTTATAATCTGTTTGGAAGTCTTTATGTAAATTACCAATTTTTAAAAAGTTACAAATAGGATACATCTATGTGATAAAATACATATGAGATATTATATATATTAAAGAATAAAGCAATCAAGATTTTATAAAGTTTGGGAAAGGATAAAGAAGTGTTTAGAATACTAATTGTTGAAGATGAAAAACCAATTTCAGATTTAATATTATTAAGTTTAAAATCAGCAGGTTATGACTGTGAGACTGCTTATGATGGAATGGTGGCATCGGATATGCTCATAGAAAAAAGGTATGATTTGGTCCTACTTGATATCATGTTGCCAGAAGTAAATGGGTATGAACTATTAGAGTTTATTAAGCCTATGAATATGCCTGTTATATTTATCACTGCAAAAGGGAAATTAGAAGATCGGGTAAAAGGATTAAAACTTGGTGCAGATGATTATATCGTCAAGCCGTTTGAAATAGATGAGTTATTAGCAAGAGTAGAGAGTGTATTAAGAAGATGTAATAAAGGAATCGACGTGATAACATACGATGATGTTGTGATATACGTAAAAGGTCATATAGTAAAAAAGGGAGATAAAGTGATTTCCTTAACAGACAAAGAATTTAAATTATTAGTGGTATATATTCAAAATAAAAATAATGCTATGTATCGGGATGAAATATATGAAAGAGTTTGGGAAGGAGAATATAAAGACGATTCAAGGACGGTGGATCTTCATATTCAACGATTGAGAAAAAAGATGGGATGGGAAAAGAAAATTGTTTCTATCCATAGAATCGGGTATATGTTGGAGGAAGTATGAGATTTTCAATTAAAATATTTATAAGTACATTTTTAGTTGTATTGATGAGTCTATGTATTGGTGAAACGGTTGTAATCTCAATTTCCTACCGCAGAGAAATTCAAAGCGAAATAGAAAAAGTCAAAAATGAAAACTTAATGATGCGAATGGGAATAGCCACATTAATAAAAAATTATAACAAATCGATGTATCGCGATGAAGCGGATGCACTTTCGTATGTATTAGAAGTACTCAAAGCGAATTGGGAGAATGAAACAATACAATTTAGAATTTTAAATCACAAGAAAGAGGTAATAGAAGATAATTTTTATGTGACCTCTAATTTTAATAACTTTCCAGAAAATGAAGAGACACTAACATATAAAATCACAAAGATAGAGGATCAATATTATCTTACGATGTGCACAAGACTGAATTTGACGGAAGATATCTTTATAATGAATATGCAAGATATTTCTAATACAATAAATGAACGGAATGAATTACTTCGTGTGGTTTTCATGGTGGATTTATGTATTGGTATCATTGGAGCAATACTTAACTGGATAATCGTTTATCGGATTTCGAATCCAATTAAAGAAATGACAGTGGCAACAAAAAGAATCAAAGAAGGAAGTATGGGGGTTAAAATACGAACACACAACAAGGATGAACTTGGGGTGTTGGCAGAATGCTTTAATGCAATGATAGAGTCTTTGGAAGAGAAGATGGAGCAACTGGAAGACGCAGCAAGAAGGCAGGAAGATTTTGTGGCAAGTTTTGCTCATGAAATAAAAACACCATTAACTTCAATTATTGGATATGCAGACCTTATAAGAAGCAAGAAATTAGATCTTGATACAACAAATTTAGCGTCGAATTATATTTTTACAGAAGGGAAACGACTAGAAAATATATCAATTAAATTATTGGAGTTGATAGTTGAGAAAAATACGAAACTTCAAAAAGATACCATTGCAGTTCAAACTTTGCTGCAAGATGTTTTAGAAGTTTTAAAACCGTCGTTTCTAGAAAAGAGCATTCAAGTAAATATGAATGTAGATTGTTTTATGATTTATGTAGATATCGAACTTATGAAAACGGTGCTTATCAATATTTTAGATAATGCAAGAAAAGCAGTGGAACATAATGGAACCATAAGCATTCATGCTCATTTATTCGGGGATGAGGTTGTAATTGAGGTAATCGATGATGGGAGAGGAATCCCTAAAGAGGATTTGGATAAAATTAAAGAAGCTTTTTACAGAGTAGATAAATCGCGTGCTAGAGTAGAAGGAGGAGCTGGTTTGGGGCTAAGTATCTGTACTCAAATCATGGAATTACACGGTGGTGAGATACTGTTTGAGAGTGAATTAAATAAAGGCACTACAGTAAGTCTTCGTTGGAGGTGTAGCGTTGAAAACGAGAGTTAAGTATTTATTATATAGCGTGCTTACCATCTTTATTGTCATGACGATTCTATTTATTTCTCATATGTATTTTTATATACAGGATATAAAGATGTTTGATAAAGAAAAAGAAATTAGTATCTCTGGAGTAAATGTTAAGGAAAATCAAACCCTTGATTTAAGCATTGAGGATAAAATTGCAATTATAAATTCTGACAAGGATGTTGAACGTGTCGCTCTAAAGACAGGAGATATATATAGTTTATATGAAGCAAGAAAACAATGCTTTACAGAACTTTCAAAAATTCCATCCCTTAAAATAGATCTATATGGTCCTACCTACGAAGAAATAAAACTAAAGCCATATTTACTTATTAATGCAAAAACTCCATCTCAGACGATGTTAGTTTGGATAGGAGAAGTAATTATACAGGAAGTTTCCTATCATGTGGTGTTGGATGAAGGTTCCGGTAAAATAATAAATATTGAGATTCAAAAATCAAAGGATGAAGAATTTAAATCTAAGTTAGATTTGGAATGGAAACATTATTTAGATTCTGCTCCAAATTGATACAAGTATGATGCATTTCCTTGTTAAAATAATATTCGACAAAACAAATAGATTAAACATAAGCACGAATGTGCGAAAGAGAGGGAACTATGAAAAAGAAGAAAATAGGTAGTATTGTAATAGGAGGTATGGTTGTTTTACTTCTTGCAGGAGGAATAATCGTACAACAGAATCATTCAAGTGCAAAAATAAGTGGAACAATCGAGTCAGGTACGAAAGATCATGGTAGCGTGGATGACGAAAAAAATCCAATTCAAACGGTGAATGGTATGGACTCAAAGAGTTCGGAAGATACGGCGAATGATACAAGTTTAAGGAATACCGATGTGAATGAAACGGGCGAAGCTACGGTTGAAGTTCCAATGGTGGAACTGCCAAGTCATATAACAGGAATGAAATCAGAGACTGAGGCAAATGAGAAATTGAGCAAAATTATCAAGGAATACTATGATATACCAGTAGAAGATTATGAATCAACCACTTATTATTACAACTATGTTGATTTGGATAACGATGGAAACCAAGAGATATTTGCCGTAGTGATTGGACCATATACAAGTGGATCAGGTGGAAGTTCAGCTTTGTGGTTGGTTGAAAATGGTGGAAAATGGCATGTAAATCAGGCTTTTACCTTGGTGAATATGCCGGTCATTATCAGTGATAATATAACCAATGGATACCATGAAGTGGTTGTTCCTTATTATGGAGGAGGACAAGAAAGTAGTTATGCGATACTCAAGTACAAGGATGGCTTGTATACAAGAGTATCCGATAGTGAAACAGTCAAAACTTTAGATAAAATTACAGGAACTGCAATATTAACAAATGACATTCCAGCAGAACGCGATGCAGGAATCGTAGCGAATAACTTATTAGATGGGGACAAATAGAGTAAGAACCAAGGGTGTTTACTAAAAATATAATATCGTAACAGAAAAGTTACAAAATAAATAAAAAGATTTAATAAGTTGAAATATAAAGAATTCAACAGGTTAAATAAAACGAAAAAAATCCAATAACGAAAAAATCCAATAACGAAAAAGAACCATTAACAAAATAGAGCCAATAACAAGAAAAAAGAACCAATAACAAAATAGAATTAGTTTAGTTACTTCTATTTTGTAAAGGTTCTTTTTTTATGAATTACTTTACTTAAATTCCATTAAAAGTCTTATAATACTCATCGATTGATTCGTGCAAACATTTTAGCTTATCATAAAAAAAACTTAGGCTTCTTCAATAAACCTTGCGAGTTCTTCATTAAATCGATCTTTCTCATCATAAAAAGTTGCGTGTCCGCTATAGTAAAATGGTACGAGTGTGGAAGTTTTTATGGATTGACTTTGAATTTCACCAAGGGAAAAAGGCACCACCTTATCATGAGTTCCATGGATGATTAATGTTGGAACTTGTATTGTTGTTAGATCGTTAAACAATACCTCATTCAACCAAGTATTAGCAATTGATGCGGTAGCCCAGCCAGCAGCCTGCAATCCTAGGCTTAAAAACCATTCTGAAAATGCCTCAGTGATATGTTGGAAGAAAAATATGTCCCCGAAGTCTTGTAACATCTTAGGACGGTCAGTATAAGTACCTTGAATGAGTTGAAAAACAGTTTCCTTATCAAGACCATAAGGAAAATTAGGACGTTTGATTAGGCTAGGTGCTGCAGCAGCAAAGAGTGCAAGTTTTGATACACCATAGCTATTATGCCTTGCCATATAACGAATGGCGATTGCACCACCAGTAGAGTGTCCTGCAAGCGTTATGTCAGTTAGTCCTAAAGTATCAATGACGCATTTTACATCATCAGCGAGTGTATTGTAATCATACCCAGTCCATGGTTTATCTGAATTACCAAAGCCTCTTGTATCGATTCCAATGCATCGGTATCCGATCTTTGGTAGCTGATCGAATTGATATTCAAATAATTTATGACTTCCAGGCCACCCGTGAAGAAATAGAATTATTTTTTTCCCTTTTGGATTTAAATCTTCTACATAAATATTTACATCATCGTATCCTTTAATATAAAACCCCATCACTACCTCCAAAAAAAAGTTTATATTAATAGTTACAGTATTCAAAGGATGGCTGGTTTATGATTAAAATAGTAAATTAGAAATGAATGATTTACAACACTAAAAATCTTGTCTTATTGACAGTACTATCCTTTTAGAATACTATGAATAATAAGTTAGATATACAATATGGGATCGTTAACTATAATAATTCTTTCGTTTCTGTGTGCTGATTAATTTATACGTTTCTTAATTTATGTATTTAAAATAAATCATATCTGCGTATCTTTCATTTGGCATAAAAGTAGCTAAAACACCAATAACTTTAGTTGTGAGGAAAAAGAATTAGATATTGAAGAATTAGATATTGAAGAATTAAATATAAAAGAATTTGATATTGAAGAATTAAATATAAAAGAATTAGATATAGAAGAATAAATTATAAGAATTTGATATAAAAGAACGAACGAATAAGAGGGGGATTTATAATTGAATAATTCAAGAGATGATATAAAAACTGATATTTACATGAATTCAGTAGATTATATCAATAATAATTTTGGAAAAAATACAACAGGAACATTAACAAATATAGAACTCGCTCATTCTATCTTACGAAAATATTTTGGCTATAGTAAATTTCGTGAGGGGCAAGATGAGTTAATAAAAAGTATACTACAAAAGAAGGATACCCTTGGTATTATGCCAACAGGAGCTGGGAAATCAATATGTTACCAGGTGCCGGCGCTAGCAATGGATGGAATTACACTTGTTATTTCGCCTTTGATTTCATTAATGAAAGATCAAGTTGCAGCGTTAAATGAGGCTGGGGTACACGCAGCATATATCAATAGTTCACTATCGGCGAAACAAGTAAGTCTTGCACTACAATTTGCAAAACTAGGAAGATATCAAATCATTTATGTAGCACCAGAACGTTTGTCAACCGATGAATTTCTTGATTTTGCATTAAATACGAATATAGAAATGGTAACAGTCGATGAAGCACATTGTATTTCACAGTGGGGACAGGATTTTAGACCGAGTTATTTAAATATCGTTGATTTTATAGAGCAACTGCCAAAACGTCCAATTGTGAGTGCATTTACAGCAACTGCAACCAAGGAGGTAATGGAAGATATAATTTGTGTTCTCCGACTAGAACAGCCAACAATTGTATTAACTGGATATGATCGTCCAAATTTATATTATGAAGTTCGTATTCCAAAAGATAAAGATAGAGAACTTGTAGAGTATATAAAAAAGCATGAAACATGGTGTGGAGTCATCTACTGTTCTACGCGCAAAAATGTCGAGGAAGTCCAGGAATTACTGAATAAAAACGGAATTGATGCAGCTAAGTATCACGGTGGTATGAATGAAACCCAAAGAAGTGAAAATCAAGAGGATTTTATATATGATAGAAAATTAGTTATGGTAGCAACAAATGCCTTTGGTATGGGAATTGATAAATCCAATGTTAGGTATGTAATTCATTATAATATGCCTAAGAATATTGAAAGTTACTACCAAGAGGCTGGAAGAGCAGGACGAGATGGCGAGGCGTCGGAATGTATTTTATTCTACTCACCGATGGATGTTAGAATTAATCAATTTCTGATTGAAAATGGTAATGAAAATGAAGCATTGACAGAAGATGAAAAAGCTACCATCCGTGAGCGGGATGAAGAACGACTAAAAAAAATGACCTATTATTGCTTCACAAAGAATTGTTTAAGAGAATATGTTTTGCAATATTTTGGTCAGTATATGGAATCAAACTGCGGCAATTGTTCGAATTGCCTTACGGAATTTGAAGAAATGGATGTAACTGAAATATGTAAAGATATCGTTGGTTGTATATTAGAATCTCAGGAGCGCTTTGGTTTAAACGTCATAATAGCAACTCTTCTTGGTAGAAAAATTGCAAAATTAACAGCAAACCGTATGAACGAAAGTAAATTTTATGGCAGTCGTCAAGGGGAGAGTGAACCGTTTTTAAAAAGTATAATGAATAAGCTTATTATTGATGGATATTTATATTTAACAAATGATAAGTATGCAATTGTAAAGGGAAACCGTTCGGCAAATGATATTTTAACGGGTGCTGCCAAAGTTAGTTTAAAGATTTCAAAAGAGAGCATAATTGAAGAACAGTCAGAACGCAATCAAAAACTGAAGAAATCTGAGTTATTAACATCAAAAGGATTTGAATTATTTGATGTTCTAAGACAGACCCGTACCAAAATAGCAAGACAAGAAGGGATTCCTCCTTATATTATTTTTTCTGATAAAACCTTAACGGACATGGTAATGAAACTTCCTTTTGATAAAGAGGAAATGCTTCAAGTAACAGGAGTTGGTGAAAATAAATTTGAAAAATATGGACAAGATTTTTTAGATGCTATACTAGAATTTACCAATGGAGTAAAAGAAAAACTTTGCTATGAAGACCAAATTAACTCTGAAATATCAAAAAAATCCATAAGTGCAAAAAGTTCTTCGAAAACAGGTAAAGAGGAGTTTTCATTGACAGAGGATATCAGACAGAAGTTTCAGTTTGAGGAATTCGTTACAATTAGCCAATTTGTAGATCGGCTCAATGAATTACGTGATGATAAACGTATGAAACAGATAAATACGAAGTACTTAACAACACGTTTGAAAGAGCAGGAATATCTATATGAACGATATAATGAAGAACTTCAAAAAAATGTCACTGAAGTTACTGAAAAAGGATACGATGCTGGGATTACAATGGATAAAAGGGTAGGAAAAGCAGGATTTGAGTACAATGTAGTTATTTATAATAAAGAGGCTCAGCAGCTGTTGCTTGAACTGCTTACTTCAGAAATATAGATTAAAAAAATATAAAAGGTCTCATTAACAAGAATATAGAATAGATTAAAAGATTAAAAGTACAGATAAGAGTAATAGTCTGTACTTTTTTTCTTTTTATAGTGCTAATAATATAGAAATATTTGTTTTCTTAGAGTGGGGATAAATACTTACATCTTGAATAGAGATCAAGGAATCGATATAATACTGATATAAATAATATACGTTAATAGGGAAACATTTTAAAGTTCAAACATATGTAATATTACCAGTATCCGTTAGGCAATTGAGAAAGATAAATCGATGGAATAATCGGTTAGAAAGGAACTTATATGAAAAGGATAGGTGCAAGAAATATAAAAACAGCAGTTTCTGTTTTTATATGCTTGATGCTATACCAATTGATTGGGCAACCATATTCGGTATATGCTTGTATCGCTGCTGTAATTTGTACACAAAATACAATAGAAAATTCTTTTTTAGTTAGTAAAGGAAGAGTTTTAGGTACAATTTTTGGTGGTTTTTTAGCGTACATTTTTGCAATATTTTTGGGGAATAATCCGGTATTTATTACCTTAGGAATAATTATATTAATCTACTTTGGTAATGTTATAAATAAAAAAGAAGCGATTTCAATGTCTTGTGTAGTTTTTCTATCAATATTAATAAATCTCGAAGACGTAAAGCCATTAGAGTATACGATTTATCGTGTGGTTGAAACAACCGTTGGGATTGTTGTTTCAATATTAGTGAATAAATATTTAATGATAGAAAAACTAAAGTATTTCGCGAAGAACAATCAATAAATAGAGCACTGAGAAAGATACATTATTGGGAAAATGTCTAAGGTAGAACACGATTGCTTCTGCTAGAATACAAAAGGGGAAAAAATGTGAAAAACATTCTTTCGCCTTTTATACTTGTATGTAATTAAAGAAGTCCGATTAAATTTTGCATGAATAAGCTAACGAGGGTAATAGCAATCCAACAACAAAATCCCATAATGATTGGCTTGCCACCTTTTTTAACTAAAGTGATAATGTTTGTGTTCAAGCCAATTGCACACATCGCCATAACAATAAAGAATTTACTCAATTGTTTTAGAAAATCAAATGTTTTAATCGCAATACTAAGAGTTGCGCCAGTACAAAAACTTGTAATAACTGTTGTGACTAGAGAAGCTATTATAAAATATAAAATGAACATTGGAAATATTTTTTTAATTGAGATTGCCTTCTCTACATCCGTATGCTGCTGTTTCTTTTCTTTTCTAATCCGTAGAAAGGATAAAACTAAGGTGATTGGAATAATAGCTAAGGTTCTTGTAAGTTTAACAATTGTAGCATATTCTAAAACAGCTCCACCAGTACCATGCAAAGTGTCCCAGGTAGCAGCGGCAGCGGTCACAGACGATGTATCATTGATGGCAGTACCAGCAAACAATCCGAATCCATTATTGGATAATCCTAGTAGAGAACCTAGGGTAGGAAAGATGATTGCCGCTATAATATTAAATAAGAAAATAACGGATATTGATTGTGCAATTTCTCCATCATCCGCGTCAATGATTGGCGCAGTTGCTGCAATTGCGGATCCACCACATATGGAAGAACCAACACCAATTAAGGTTGCCGTTTTTGTAGGTATCTTTAATGCTTTATGCATGATATATGCTACAACGAGTGAGGTTGTAATTGTGGAGAGTATAATTGGTAGTGATACGAAACCTACTTTTTCTACGGTTGCAAGATTTAACCCAAATCCAAGCAATATAACTGCATATTGCAGTATTTTTTTTGAAGTGAAGCTGATTCCATCTGCATAATTTTTTTTATCCTTGATAAGGATGGATAAAATCATTCCTATGATCATTGCAATAACAGGGGCACCGATTACTTCAAGGATGCTGATTGATTTTACTAAAAACCATACTGGAACTGATACAATCAGACATAATAAAATACCTTTACTTTTGTTTTTTAAAACATTCATGATGTTACTCCTTCTTTTGTTTTAACTTTTTACTTTTATTATCTTATAAAAATAAATTAATAAAGTAAAATTATTTATATTGATTATTCCATAAAAAAATATTATGATAAACTTAAAAAAATATAAAAATTCTATTTCCGTTTTCATAACGCATCCAAGGAATTAAAAGGAATACTAGTAGAAAAAAATATTAATTTAGAGAAGATAATTAATTTAAAAAAAGTATATAAGAGGTTAAAAAGAATGCTAGATTTTAGAATAGAAACGTTTTTATGTGTATGTAAACATATGAGTTATACAAAGGCAGCAGAAGAATTACGTATGACTCAGCCTGGTGTTTCACAGCACATTAAATATTTAGAAAATCACTACGGGGATAAGCTTTTTACATATAGAAACAGGACTTTAACGTTGACAGAAGCAGGTACACGGGTTAGAGATGCTATGATTTCAATTAATCATGATAGTATGCATCTGAAAAAGACAATTCGAGATAATTCTATGAAGATTCATACCGTAAAATTTGGTGCAACATTAACAATCGGTGAATTTATGTTACCAGTAAAAATAATAGAATTTTTAAAGGCAAATCCACAGACACAGATCGAGTTTATTATAGGTGATACGAAGGAATTATTAAGAATGTTAGAAGATGGAATTATAGATTTTGCAATTGTTGAAGGATATTTTCAAAAGGGGCAGTACGAATCAATCGTAGTATCCAATGAAGAATATGTTTTAGTTTGTGGTAAAGACTATCCGTTAAAAGATGGTATCCAGCTAGAAGACTTATTTTCTCAGAGCCTAATTGTACGAGAAGATGGTT
>CAJJLI010000019.1 GCA_905192625.1 uncultured Clostridium sp.
TATCGTCAATGACGTCCTTTGGCAGATACTTCCTGGCCTTTTCGTTTGGCGTCGTGCGCTTAATCGTATCTGTGAAGGTGGATTTCAACATCACCTACAAAGTATACGTGCCCTTGAGTTACTTGAAAAGCATGGGAAAGGGTTGAACCTTACGAAAGAGGTTAGAGATGGGATTTTAAACCATCAAACCGCTGGTAGTCCAAGTACACTAGAAGGAAAAGTGGTTCGCTTGTCGGATAAGATTGCTTATATCAATCATGACATTGACGATGCAATCCGAGGGAAAATAATAAAAGAAGAAGAAATTCCAGAAGAGTTTACCAACATACTAGGACATGATCCTAGGCAACGCTTGGATACATTAATTCATGATATTGTTATTCATAGTGAGGGTAAAAATGACATTCTGATGTCAAGTGAGGTAGAAAATGCAATGATGATGCTACGAAAATTTATGTTTCGTAGTGTGTATACCAATCCAGTTGCAAAAGGGCAAGAAGCAAAGGCAGAAAAGATGATTGAACGACTATTTATCTATTATCAAGACCATTTAGAGAGTTTGCCAGATGAATATCGTTTTATGATTGAAGAAAAAGGTGAGAAAGCAAGTCGAGTAGTATGCGATTATATCGCAGGTATGACGGATCGATACGCGGTTATTAAATACAAAGAGATAATGATACCTACCTTTTGGGAGGTCTATTAGATAAATTGATTCAGTAAGTTAGAAGGTTGGAGATAGTATGTATTATCCTGAGGATATAGTAGAAGAAGTTAGAACAAGAAATGACATTGTTGATGTCGTAGGATCCTATGTAAAACTTCAAAAGAAGGGAAGCAATTACATGGGCTTATGTCCATTTCATAATGAAAAATCCCCCTCTTTTTCTGTAAGCGGTTCCAAACAAATGTATCACTGTTTTGGATGTGGCGTTGGGGGAAATGTGTTTACTTTTTTAATGGAGTATGAAAATTTCACATTTGTTGAAGCCCTAAAGAGCTTATCCGAACGTGCAGGTGTTAAACTTCCGGAGCTTGAATATTCCAAAGAAGCAAAGCAGGCAGCGGATTTAAAGGGGCGCCTTTTAGAGATTAATAAAGAGGCTGCTAAATATTATTATTATCAATTAAAATCAAAAAATGGTGGACATGCCTATTCTTACTTAAAAGACAGAGGTTTAAGTGATGAAATCATTGCAAAATTTGGATTGGGCTATTCGAATCCTCTATCCGATGATTTATACCTGTATATAAAAGGTCTAGGTTATGAGGATGATATTTTACGACAATCTGGTTTATTCACTATGGAAGAAAAAGGAGTTTATGATAAGTTTTGGAATCGTGTTATGTTTCCAATCATGGATAGTAACAATAAGGTTATTGCTTTTGGTGGACGTGTCATGGGAGATGGAAATCCCAAATATCTAAACTCTCCAGAAACAAAAATCTTTGATAAAAGTAGAAATCTATATGGCTTAAACTTTGCAAGACAAACTAGAAAATCATATTTGTTGATTTGTGAAGGTTATATGGATGTAATCTCATTACATCAAGCAGGTTTTACAAATGCAGTTGCGTCGCTTGGTACTGCATTTACACCACAACAAGCAAAATTATTATCAAGGTATACCAAGGAAGTAATTATTACCTACGATAGCGATGCAGCAGGTGTGAAAGCGACACTTCGGGCCATACCTATTTTAAAAGAAGCAGGGATTTCTGCCAAAATAGTAAACATGAGCCCGTATAAAGATCCGGATGAGTTTATTAAAGTCCTTGGAGCAGAAGAATACCAAAAGCGTATTGATAATGCTATGAATAGCTTTTTATTTGAAATTGAAGTTTTACAAAGAGAATATGAGCTAGAAGATCCTGAGCAAAAAACTAAGTTCTATAATGAAATGGCGAAAAAGCTTTTAGTTTTCACTGAAGAATTAGAACGAAATAATTATATTGAAGCATTATCTAAAAAATATAATATTAGCTATGATAATTTAAGAAAATTAGTGAATCGATATGGTGCTAGTGAGTCCATAGTTCTTGTAGCAAAAGAAACAAGGGATAGAGAGAAAGAAAATGCATCGAAAAAGGTGAAGCCAGAAGAGGGAATGTTAAACTCTCAAAAAATACTTTTGACTTGGTTGATTGAAGATATCACTACATTTGACAAACTAAAAGGATGTATAGGACCAGAAGATTTTACAACTGAATTTTACCGTAAAGTAGCAGCAATGGTCTTTTTACAATACAATGAAGAACATCAAGTTACCCCAGCTAAGATAATTAATTATTTTGAAAGTAAGGAGGACCAAACGTTAGTTGCGGAATTATTCTCGACGCAAATCCGTGTAGAAATGAACGACGCAGAAAAAAGAAAACTATTTGCGGATACTGTAGTAAGAGTAAAAAAGGCAAGTTTAGATATAAGTTATAAAAATGCCATTGAAAATAATGACATAATGGCATTACAAAATATCATCATACAACAACGAGACCTTGACAAATTGCATAGTTCTTTAAATGCTGGTTAAACTGTCAGAAGATAGGAAAGTAAAGGCTTTTAGAGGATAAGTTTACAAATATGAGTATAATTTAAGCAATTAGTAACAAGAATAACAATCAGAAAAAGAAGGAAGGGCGCTATTTATGGATGAGAATCTATCGAAATTTCATGAAAAGCTTAAAGAATTGTTAGCTTACGCAAAGAAAAAAAAGAATGAATTAGAGTATGACGAAATCAATGATTTCTTTAGTGATCTTGAAATGAATGCAGAGCAAATTGAGCGTATTTATGAGTTCTTAGAAGCGAATAATATTGATGTGTTACGTGTTCCTGAATTAGATGAAGTAGATGATGAGGTAGATGTTGAAGATCTTGCTCTTATAGAAGAGGAAGAAGATTTATCAAAAATTGATCTAACCGTTCCAGAAGGGATTGGTATAGAAGACCCAGTACGTATGTATCTAAAAGAGATAGGTAAAGTACCGTTATTAAGTGCCGATGAAGAAACTGTTTTATCAAGAAGAATGGAAGAGGGAGACAAGGAAGCAAGAAAACGACTAGCAGAGGCGAATTTGCGTTTGGTAGTGAGTATTGCGAAACGTTATGTTGGCCGTGGAATGCAATTCTTAGATTTAATACAGGAAGGAAATCTTGGACTAATTAAAGCCGTTGAAAAATTTGATTATCGTAAAGGTTTTAAATTTAGTACGTATGCAACTTGGTGGATACGCCAGGCGATTACAAGAGCAATTGCAGATCAAGCAAGAACCATTCGAATTCCAGTGCATATGGTAGAAACAATAAATAAATTAATTCGTGTGCAACGTCAGTTGTTACAAGAGCTTGGAAGAGAGCCATTTCCAGAAGAAATTGCAAAAGAAATGAATCTTCCAGTGGAAAGGGTGCGTGAAATTCAGAAAATTTCACAGGAACCAGTTTCTTTAGAAACTCCAATTGGTGAGGAAGAAGATAGCCATTTGGGGGATTTTATACAAGATGATAATGTCCCTGTACCTGCAGAAGCTGCGGCATTTACGCTATTAAAAGAGCAGTTGTTGGAGGTTTTAGGAACACTTACAGATCGTGAACAGAAGGTACTTCGTTTACGATTTGGGCTAGACGATGGAAGAGCTCGTACATTAGAGGAAGTAGGAAAAGAGTTTAATGTTACGAGAGAACGTATTCGACAAATTGAAGCGAAAGCATTGCGAAAATTAAGACATCCTAGTCGCTCAAGGAAATTAAAGGATTATTTAGACTAGAAGGGATAGACTTAAATGCAATTATCGAAACGATTATTAATGGTAACTAATTTTGTAAGAAAGGGAAGTGTGGTCGCTGATGTAGGCTGCGATCACGCATACATTTCTATCTATTTAATACAAAGTAATATAGCAAAGAAGACATACGCGCTTGATATTAATCGTGGGCCTTTAGAAAAGGCAAAAGCGAATATTGCTTCCAATAATCTTAGCAATTGTATCGAAACAAGATTATCAAACGGTTTGCAGAAATTGCCACCAGACCGTGTAGATACGATTGTAATTGCTGGGATGGGAGGCCCTTTAGCGATTAATATATTAACAGATGGAAAAGAAAGTGTAGATTGTGCAACTGAACTTGTGCTACAAGTACAATCAGAGCTTGATAAGGTGAGACGATATCTACATACAATCAACTTTATGATAGAAGAAGAGTCTATGTGTAAAGAAGATGGAAAGTTTTATACTGCAATTCATGCAGTAAAAGGGATGCAAGAAAAACCGTATAATTCCATTGAGCTAAAGTATGGTAGGTATTTGCTAGAAACTAAAAATGTAACATTAAAAGAGTACCTTGAAAAAGAGTATAAAACAGCATTATCTATCAAGGAGAAATTAGAGTCTGAAGATAGTGATAAAGCTAAAATGCGCTTGGAAAGCTTAAAAGAAGAAATAAGCGATTTAGAAGGGGCACTATCCTATTACAATCATTGATCTATCGCATTAATATATACCTTAAAAAGGGAGGTTATAATGGAGTTAGTTAAGGTTACAATTAATAATGTCACTAGAGAGTATAAAAAAGGAACGACATTTTTAGAGATAAGCAAAGAATACCAGCAGGAGTATGATAATGAAATTATTTTGGTCCTTATGAATGGTAGATTGCGAGAACTTTTTAAAACAGTAAAAGAAGATTGTACCATAGAATTTGTTACAACAGCTGAAGAGTCGGGGATGAAAACATACAAAAGAGGCATGATACTTGTTATGTTAAGAGCAATTTATCGAGTTCTTGATAGAGAACGGATTGATAAAGTGCGTGTTGAGCATTCCATAGGTTCTGGAATTTATTGTGAACTTGATGGTAAAGATAAGCTCACAGATACGATTATTGCTGATGTTAAACAAGAGATGGAACGTTTAATAGAAAAAGATTTACCTTTTATGAAACGCTCCATTGGTACACAGGAAGCAATTGATTTATTCCGCAAGTATCGTATGTATGACAAAGAAAAATTATTTCGCTTTCGTAGAGTTTCCAAAGCAAATATATATAATTTAGATGGTTTTGAAGATTACTATTATGGCTACATGCCACCTTCTACAGGAATGTTAAAATATTTTGATTTATTTCCTTATCATGAAGGGTTTATATTGCTATTACCAAATATGAGTAGCCCTAAAGTAATACCATCATTTGAACCTCGCCCGAATTTGTTTAAAACTTTGCAGATTGCAAACCGCTGGGGAAGAATGATGGAAATTGAAACGGTTGGTGCTCTAAATGAACAAATTACAAAAGGGAATATAAATGATATTATTCTCATACAGGAAGCGCTAATGGAAAAAAGAATCGCAGAGATAGCAGAACAAATTAAGTCTGCTGGTGGAAAGAAGTTTATAATGATAGCAGGTCCATCATCCTCTGGAAAGACTACATTTTCCCATCGATTGTCCATTCAGCTTCGAACACTAGGATTTAAACCACATCCAATTGCAGTTGATGATTATTTCGTAAATCGCGAAGATACACCGAAAGACGAATTTGGTAATTTCAATTTTGAGTCCTTACATGCAATTGATGTTGAGCAGTTTAACAAAGATATGAAAGATTTATTAGATGGAAAGAGTGTTGAAATTCCGAGTTTCAATTTTAAGTCAGGAAAAAGAGAATACAAAGGGAATGTTAAAACACTTGGTCCAGAAGATGTTTTAGTAATTGAGGGGATTCATGGTTTAAATGATGAGTTGTCTTATGCACTTCCAAAAGAGAGCAAATTTAGAATTTATATCAGTGCGCTAACTCAGTTGAATATTGATGAACACAATCGTATTTCTACGACGGATGGTCGTTTGATACGAAGAATGGTTCGGGATGCTAGAACAAGGGGAACCTCGGCAAGAGAAACAATTGCGATGTGGCCATCTGTTCGTAGAGGTGAAGAAGAAAATATATTTCCATTTCAAGAAAATGCGGATTGTATGTTCAACTCAGCATTGATTTATGAGCTTTCCGTACTAAAACAATATGCAGAACCAATTTTGTTTGGAATTCCGTGCGATTGTAAAGAGTATTTAGAAGCAAAACGTTTGCTTAAATTTTTAGATTACTTTTTGGGTGTTAGTACAGAAGACATACCAAAGAATTCCATATTAAAAGAGTTTGTAGGTGGAAGTTGTTTTCATGTTTAAATAATCATATTTTGTAAAAGTTTTTGTATTTACAACACTCATAATGTATGTTAGAATAACGTTTGCATGTCAAATGAGTAGTACAGATGATCGCGCCATTTTGGTGAGGAAAGTCCGGGCTTCATAGGGCAGGGTGCCGGATAACGTCCGGTGGAGGAGACTCTAAGGCTAGTGCAACAGAAAATAAACCGCCTATCGTTATGATAGGTAAGGGTGGAATGGCGGTGTAAGAGACCACCGCTTTCCTGGTAACAGGAAAGGCAGTGTAAACCCCACTCGAAGCAAGACCAAACGTGTATGAGCTTATGCTCATACGGGGAGCGATACGGCGGCCCGTCGTGCTCCTAGGTAGGTCGCGTTTTGAGAATAGCTACTCTAGTGGCGAAAAAATTCGCTGTTAGCGTAGCTATTCTCAAAGGAGCTGTATGGCGACATACAGTCAAGATAGATGATCATCTGATACAGAACCCGGCTTATAGTACTACTCATACATGCAATAAGTATCTCTTTTTAGTGTAATGCATAACATGTTCTTTTATAGGAACAATGTATGAAAACTAAAATGGATGCTTTTTTTTTGCTTTTTAATTATTTTGTTTTAAATTCTTAATAAATAGCAGTAATTTAGCGGAGGATTTGTAAGAAAAAAGTAAAGACTAAGCTTATATAATATGTTAAGATGAAAGAGCTTATTTTAATAAATGCAAGAATTACAGGATATTATTGTTTAAATATATGGTTAATAAACAGTGGATAGTATGTAAAAAACGTTACACACTGATTTGATTTCGTTACATGGAGGCATTCATATGGAAGATATAAGTATCTTAGTTGTAGATGATGATAAAGAGATAGCAGAGCTAGTTGAAATCCACTTAGTTGGAGATGGTTATCGTGTTTTTAAAGCTTATAGTGCAAATGAAGGCTTAGAAATCTTAGAAAACGAAGACATCAAATTAGTTGTTCTAGATATTATGATGCCAGGTATGGATGGTTTAAATATGTGTAGGGTTATCCGGGAGAAGAGTACCATTCCAATTATCATGCTAAGTGCAAAATCTACAGATTTAGATAAAATCCTTGGTCTAGGCACTGGAGCAGATGATTACGTTATAAAGCCCTTCAATCCATTGGAACTAACTGCACGAGTGAAATCTCAATTGCGCCGTTATACGAAGTTTAATAAAAGTAACGTAGATGAAAGGGCTGAAAAAGAAATCGCTGTAAGCCACCTTGTAATAAATAAAGAAACACACAAAGTCCTTGCTTATGGAAAAGAAGTAAGACTTACACCAATCGAATTTCAAATATTGTATTTACTAGCCTCAAATGCAGGGCGTGTTTTTAGTACCGATGAAATATTTGAGCGTGTTTGGAATGAGAAGATGTATGAAGCAAACAATACCGTAATGGTACATATCCGTAGGATTCGTGAGAAAATTGAAGTGAATTCAAGAAATGCTGAGATTATCAAAACCGTATGGGGTGTGGGATACAAGATAGAAAAATAGAAGGTGAGAACGTGGATAAAAGCATTTTTCGAAGTTTTCGTTTTAAAATAATTTTATATTGTTTGCTAAGCATGATTTTTGCATTGTTAACGGAGGGATCTATTTTAGGCATCGGCTATCTCATATATCAAGGGCTGTATTCCAGCAATATAGAGATAGTAGATCAAAAAGCAGAATTTCAACCCTATTTATCGAATAATTCATATTGGAGCTACGACAATACAAAAGGATTTGCAAATCATATGGATTCGTTGCCAATACGAAGACAGGAATTTAGTCAGCCAATGCTTGTGTTTATTGTAATCATGGCTATTTTCACAGCGGTCGTATTGTTCATTTTGTACTTTTTGCTGTTAACGAAAAAAATAAGTACACATATTACACAGATTGGTTATGGTATCAACGAATTATCCAAAGGTAATTTTGACACTCGTATCGAGATAAAAGATGAAGATGAGTTAACGGATATTGCTAAAAATCTGAATATGATGGCTTCCAATATAAAAAAGATTATAGAAAATGAACGGAATATTGAGAGTACCAAAAATGAGCTTATTACGAGTGTGGCACATGACCTTAGAACACCATTAACTTCTATTATTGGATATTTGGAGTTAGTGCTAAACAAAAGTTTAGATGATACCACAAAAGCGAAATATATAGAAGTAGCATTTAATAAATCAAAACGATTAGAAAAATTAATTGGTGATTTATTTTCATATACAAATTTAGAGTTTGGAGAGGTTCACACATCCATTGTAGAGGTGGACATTGTTAAAATGTTAGAACAATTGATGGATGAGTTTTATCCAAGTTTTATAGACAATGAAATAGTATGTGATTATAAAACCAGCGATTCTTCTATTTTGATATTTGCAGATGGTAACTTACTTGCGAGAGCCTTTGCAAATTTAATTGGAAATGCAATTAAATATGGGAGTGCAGGTAAAAATGTAATCATCCGAATTCAAAGACACGAGAAGGAAGTTAGTGTTTCTATTACTAACTTTGGTGAATTGATACCGAAGAAAGAATTAACGAATATTTTTAATAAATTTTATCGTGTTGAGGGTTCAAGAAATGAGGGCTATGGTGGTACGGGGCTTGGTTTAGCGATAGCAAAAAGTATCATTGAATTGCACAAAGGAAGCATTACAGCGAAGAGTGATTTTAGTGGAACTGTATTTGAAGTAAGGATTCCAATCGGTAAAAAGTAGAATTTGCACTTGATGGTACCAAGTGATTTATGAAAACTCTTGATTAAGATAAAAAAGAGGAGGGTATTTATGAGTAAAAGCACATATAGGCAGTATCGGAGAATAGCTTGTTTATGCTTATTTTTAATTATAGTACCTCTTGTTTTTTGTTATCAACCGTATGATGTTTATGGGGCGGGGATTTCTGAAGGTGAACCTTCCTTAGATCCCATCGTAATACAATCAAGCGAAGTAAGCATGACGATTCATTATGGAATGGAACAACAAGCTCGTTATGGCAGAGATGTTGTGCTATCTGTAGATATAGCAAGCAAAACGTTATCCGGAGAATATGAACTTAGCTTTATATTGGCGAACGGTAAGAATGAAAATGAAAAATATAGTAAGAAGATAGAACTAACAGAGGGTAGTGCGCAAAAGATAACGATGGCAATACCTCTTTTAAATGAAGTAAAAAAAATAAAAATTGGACTTTACGATGAAAAGAATAATACAGTAGTAGAAAGCGTAAAACCTTTTCAAGCCATGAACTACGGACCCTATAAACTAGTGGGTATTTTAAGTGATATGTCGAGTGACCTGTCGTATTTAAGTGCATTTGGTTCGAAGTGCTTTTATCTTGATAAAAGTAATTTTCCAAGTGATAAGACTGGATTAGATATGTTAGATGTTATCGTGATTAATGATTATGATATGGATGAATTAAATCATGAACAATTTAAGGCATTAAATGACTTTGTTATAAATGGAGGCACTCTTGCAATTGGAACAGGTAATTCCATTGAAAAAGTTATGGGAGCCTTTTTAAACCAGGGTATGATTAAGATAAAAGGTGTCAATGGCGTAGGTGATTTAAGTAAGATTTCAATTGCAAGATCGAATATTAAGATTTGTACAAAGGAATCTTTTTCAGAGTTACTGGAATTGATTAGTATGTATGAGAACAATCGCATCAATACACTTGGAAGATTGGAAGAGCGTAGCGCCAATCGTGTATTTGATATCAATAAGGTGTATATGGGGGACTCCATGTTAGAAGATACACCGATAAGTCAATTACGCATGCAAACGATTATAAAAGAAGTAGCAAATTTTTCCATTCCCAGTGCAAGTAACATTCTTGTAGAAAATGATAAGGTATTGCTACAAAAATTAGTATATGGGAATGGGAGTATTTTAGTATCCTCATTTGATCTAGGAATGTCAACAAAAGATATGGCAACTACGAAAATACATAGTAGTTACTTAGAACTTGCGAATATTATTTTTGAAAATTTATCTCCTGGATATCAGTCAAAGCTGGATGCAGAAAGTTTTGGAAGTTATACAGGCTTAGAGAATGCGATTAATATTTCTAATCGTAGTCAATTACCTAACGTTGCAGTCTTCGTAGTGATTTTAATGATATATGTTGTAGCGGTGGGACCAGGGATATATTTTATATTAAAACGAGTGGGGAAAAGTAATTATTTATGGGCGCTCGTACCGCTTATTACCGTGTTCTTTATGTTACTTGTTTATGTAAATGGATTTAAAACTCGTATTACAAAGCCGTATATTGGTTACGTTGCGATGGAACATTATGATGAGGAAACGCAAAAAGTCAGGGGAACAATGACATTTCGCCTGTCATTACCAACCAATAAGTATGGTAGTATAACAGTAGATAATGTGAATACAATTCATATGATTCATAGCAATTTTCCTTCTTATCCATTGTACCGAAGCGATACTTTAACTGAAAAAGATACGTATTTGGATATGTCAGTTTATCATACTGGAATCACTTATCTTGACAATAGTGCTCTTCTAGAAGTAGTAAATAAGCCAGCATTTTCAAATGACTTTTATGAATCCACATATGAATATACAAGCTCCCCTGGGATTGAAGGATATGTTCGCATTGGTGAGCAAAGTATTAGTGGAGAGGTCAAGAACATTGCAAGTGCGGCGATTGAAGATGCATATGTATATTCCAATGGGATATTGGTGTCATTAGGATATATAGATAGTAATGAGTCTATTTATATTGAGGAGTGTCCTCAGGAAAATCTTCTAAGTACAGAAATGTTATACTTTTCGAATCTGTTCGAAGGGATGCTTCAATATGATGAGAATAAGAATGTTATTCCAAATTCCAACCGTAAAGTTCAAGTAATGCGTGAAGTGATAGAAGAACTGCAAACAGAAGGGAATGGGTCGTATTTCATCTCCATAGATGAACAAATCGAGGAAAAAAATCCTTACTATAGTATTTCACAGGAAAGAGGAAGTTACGGTACAAGAGTATTATTGATTCCACTAAAGGAAGAAAAAGATAGAGAGAATCAAGTATTGGTTACGAATATGGACAAATACATGAGCGTTGTAGGTGGGGAAATGCAATATATAGCACAGTATCGTTATATGTTTGGAATGTCAATGATCGCAGATTATTATTTCCCTAACGACGATTCAATCACTGAAATATTCGCAAGTCATTTGTTTAATGAGACAGTAAAAGGAAATGATACCACAAAGCTATGTGAGAGTGTATATTTCTTTAATACTATAACTGGCGAGTATGATTTAGTATTCGAATTTAATACATTAGAACCGAATGCGTCCATGGTCCAAAGAGTAGATCGTGATAGTCTTAAAAATTATGTATCAAGTGATAATCATATTAGAATTAGGTATGAAAATGGTTCAATGGGAGAGGACGTGTCTATCTTGCCATGTTTATCGTACTATAAGGAGAACACCCATGTTAATGATTAAGGACTTGGTTAAAAGTTATGGTAGTATAAAAGCGCTGAATGGATTGAACTTAGAAATAAAAAAAGGCCAATTATATGGTTTTGTAGGACCCAACGGTGCAGGAAAAACTACTACAATGAAAATAATCTCAGGATTATTAACTGCAGATAAAGGGCAAATATTTATTGATGATATCGATATATTAAAAAATACGAAATACTTAAAACAGTCCATTGGATATATGCCTGATTTTTTTGGAGTCTATGATAATCTTAAGGTAAAAGAGTATATGGAGTTTTTTGCATCTACGTATGGATTAGATAATAAAGCTACAAAGATTCATATAACCCATTTACTTGAAGTCGTTGGACTTCTTGATAAGAAAGAGGAATATGTAGATAGTCTTTCTAGGGGGATGAAACAAAAGCTATGTTTAGCAAGAACATTGATTCATAATCCTAAATTACTTATTTTAGATGAGCCAGCATCTGGTATGGAACCAAGGGCTAGATTAGAAATGCAAGATATACTTAAACGATTGACGTATGAGGGCACGACAATAATTATTAGTTCCCATGTATTAGCTGAATTGGCGGAAATGTGTTCCCATATAGGAATCATCAACCAGGGTGAAATG
>CAJJLI010000020.1 GCA_905192625.1 uncultured Clostridium sp.
CTTCTTTTTGTGCTACTCCACACACATTCCCTTGTTTATCAAATAAGATGCAACGTGAGCTTGTTGTCCCTTGATCCATTGCCATAATATACTTTTTCATTTGAAACCCTCCAACGAACATGATATCTTTTCACTCCCGCACTTTAAATTATTATACTATGTGGGCTTATTTTTTACAACTTTCGTGTTCTATCTCACTCATTTTGTTACATTTTTTACTATTAAAAGTGTTTCCATAAGGTAACATTTTCATCCATGAATTAACGAAAGAAAAGAAAGGCCCTTGTAAATAGTTACAATTATCTACTATTTACCAAGGGCCCTTTCTTTACATGCAGTTAAATATGTAATCGATATTTGCAAATGATATTTTATATCCATGCTCAATTTTTTTCTTTTGATAACTTTCAACCATTTCCCCATTCACAAAGGTTCCATTTGTGGAATTTAAGTCTACAACATAATATTCATTTTCCTCTTTTATAATTTTCGCATGAAATCTACTAATTGCTGGACTTGGTATATGCACATCAATATGTGTTTTTAACTTTCCCACAAAAAAAGGAAACGCCTCTATTCGAATCATCTCATAAGTATCATCAAGGACAGGCAACAATCTTACTTGTTTTACATTAATAAAATTGCTTAACATAATGGTTCTTTCTTCTTCGCCCACCTCATTTTCTTCTACTTGCTCCTGCTTCCATTTATTCTCACCAAGCTGTGAATGAAAAGAGGACACCCCCTGCTCATTTTGTTGCACTCTTACTCTATTGGGGCTATCAATATTTGATAGCGTCGGTTCCAAATAATTTATTTCAGGCACCATTTTTCCAATTCTATGTTTTTTATCGAAAACCTTAGTAAATACATATAAAACCATAACACCTAATACAAGAATTAAAGCTATATTTTTTGTAGGATCAATCCTAGGTCTAAGCTCTTGAAAAATATATTTCTTCTTATAGGCAACAAAATAAATAACAAGACTAAAAACTATGCTAGCCAAGCACATAACATAACAACTCGCAGGGTAATATAACTTTTCTTTTTCCTCTTCTACACGCTCAGACACAAAGGGTAGCCTGTTGTATATTTTATTTATCGGAGCCTCTGTATCCTTACTCAACTCTTTTATCCCCATACTTTTCGTTGAATGATTTCCCTTGCCCTCTTTTGTAGGTTTATTTAAACTTTCTTTATTCGGATGAATTATCTCATTCTTATTTAAAACTCCATCCTTAAGATGAATTTCGTTTTTATTATTACCTGTTACATCATTTTCCTTTTCTATATCTCTACTGTCCACTGCATCAACCGTTATATCTTCGTTTAAAATATCTTGTAGTTCTTGTATTGTGCATGTATCATCTTTACTCTTCATATATAATTTATAAATTAACAAAACTGCTGCTTGATCGTTATAGTTTACTTTATTCATAAAATATTCAAACAGATCATGGAATTGTACTCTTAGTGTTTTATCATACCCAGGATAATAGCATAATCTAACCTCAAACTTTGAAATATTAAAAAAAATCATAGTTGAAGAAAGCATATAATCATTTTCCTTTAACAAGTATTCCTTCCCTGAATGAATTCCTTCTATAAGTCCATTAAAAATTTGTTTTAATTCCGTATATAAAACACTATGCTTCTCAAAAACGCTAGATAATGGTTGCAACCCACTTATTTCGTAATATGCATATTTTTTGTTGTCAAACATACGACATTCAAATTTTAAATGTCCAAAAATTTGATTATGCGTTAATACCTGTTCATAATAATCACTAAAACACGAGCTTTCATCATGAATAACGACAAAGTTATGATACATATCTCTTTTATATTCTGTAATCATATGAACCCCCATATTTCTTGTAGGAATTTGTTATCGAATGCTGTTCAAGACTTCAACCACCTTATCTATAGCATTACTAACCCCTTTGATATTCTCACCAGTCTTTAACGCAACCTCTATAATTCTTGTGGTTTCCTCTCTTGGAAAGATTGGTGTTTTTATATAAAATGGTATTTTAACTGTGCTAGAAACCAATCCAAAGAAATTAAGCATCGGAATATTATAGGATATAATTCCACGATAACTTATATTAATCAAATTCGATTCTACTGATAAATCTTCTATCTCACCAATAAATAAACCTGTATCAAAAGAAAGCATAAATTGTTCTTTTAAATACCTTTTTTCGTTTGACTTACCATCAATAAAAAAATATAGAATACTTCGATCATTGTCTTTTATACTACCTTCTTGCGATATACTATATTGTACTAAGTTTGAAGCATTCAAGGATAAGGTATGTACCCCTGACTCAAATTTTACTCTATCATGCAAGTAGAAAGTAAAATATATAATCAAAATTATAATAACAGTAATTATCGGCACTATGATGGATGCCTCTACGGTTAGACTTGCTGAGTATTCTAATTTTCTCTCTTTCTTTCCATCCTCATAGGTTATTCCCCCCATACTGCTACCTCATGCTATCCTTTTTATCAACCCATTATTTTCATTCTTACTAAATGACCATAAAACAAGTATATGCCCATTAAGATCCTATACTTTCGAATAACATACAGCATACATAGCCTAGAAATAAAAATGGTACAAAAGGGAATTTTCTTTTTCGATTTTTCATATTACGTACCAATAAAATCATGGAAAAAATTGCAGCGAACGTGAATGCATAACATAACATCTCTAGGTTCATCCATAGTCCAAGCCCTAACCCCGTAACGCATAGAATAAGACCATCCCCGATACCAATTTGACCTTTTGTAATTTTAGCAATCAGTACAACAAAAAGACCTATCATTATACCTGTAATACATTCCACTATGCCAATATCTGTACGAAATGGAGTAATTATAAGAAGCATTACGGTGAATATAATTATCTTTTTTACATGAATTCTTTTCCTTAAAATATCATCAACGCTACAAATGATTAATAGTAATCCTATGAAAGCATACGCTATGTATGTAGGTGCCTCTAAGGTTATCCCCTCGAATATCATTCTTTCCCTCCATCTTTATTACTACATTTACTGCACTTTTTCCTACTTCCTACTTCTGATAGTTTTATACTCTTTATGCTACGCTTAATTTTACTGCAACTTGTTGAAATATGATAACGTGTACCAAACTTCGTAATGTATACGGTTTTATGTTCCAGGGTATTATTTTTTGAATTTACACATCCTTCGCATGGGTAATATCTACCACCACTTTCATTCTTAAGTGAGGACACATTCTCATAATTCACTTGTTCTAAAGTTATCTTAATATAGGTACAATCACTATGTGTATGATATACCGTTCCACTTTCCGTGATGTAAACCATTTCTTCGTCTTGCTCATCCTTGGGTTCAGCATTCTTCTTTGAAACTTTATGTCCATTAAAACTATGCATCCGAACGCTTTGAACCACCAAAAAACCTGGTAATATATCTGAGAAAACTGGTGGTTTTACCTTATACGTCATCTGTATCGTTACAAATTCATCCTCATCGTATAAATTAGATCCTAGGAAAGAAATACCGCTATACCCACCTTGAATAAATAAGTCGAGATTATCTTGTAAAGACATATGTTTTTTTACATATGACTTTATTAGTGCAGCATCCGCCAAACAATAGATAAGCCTTGCAATATCACTATCCTCAATACTAGCGACTAATTTTTCTTCCTCTTCCTCTGGACTTATGGTACTAAGTTTTCCATCTTGTGGTACAGCACTATTTTCATCTTTCTTATCCTCTATCTCGTCTCCCCTATCTTCAATATACCGAATAAGATACCCATAAGAAGCAACTGTTTCACAAGCTCTTGTTGAAGCATTATGTAAATTTTCCTGTATATTAAGTACATAGAAAAAAAATAAAAATGCATAACACGCAAAGATAAAGATTGGAAGTACAAGAGCAGCCTCAACTGTTAGGGATGCAGTTACGAACTGATTGTTATTTTTTATCTCTTTCATATGATAAGCTCCTATAATAATACGGTAAGACCTCTGTTCTTTTACTGATTTTTGCAAATGATTTCTTGGAGAGAAATAAATTTTTAATGGTTAATATGAACATATATGAACGTAAAAAAACAGAGATCTTACCGTACTATACACTAATATGAAACAGCAGCATTTACTTTATATTCATAACCCTTTACCGCTTTCCTTTCATTATTTCCGATAAAAGGCATGGATAAGAATACTTGGGGCATTTCAAATCTTGCACTAACTTCATAATTTACGTAGCATCGCGACAACAAAAAGTCACTGTCATAGACATACTTTATGTTTTCTTGTATTAAATCCATTGTACGGTAATTTTGCTTTGACTTATCTTGAAGAAATAAAAACAAGCGTAGATACTCCCTATATCCAAAACGTAATCCTTCATTCGCACTCTGATAATTCTTTGCCTTCGTAATGATGTTTTCCCGACTCATACTTAGTATTTCTGAAAACTCTAATGTAAAATTCTCTCTTGTTGTAAGTATAGGTACCTCTTTTCCCATCATAATAGCCGCAGTTTCTATGAGTGCTGCTTCAAATGCCCAAATAACTAATACGATATATTTCGTTATACTCACTAAGAATGGTAATCCAGAGAAGCCCACCAGTGCCGTAGCAAATGTTAACGCCGTATTTGTTTTTTGAGAATCGGTAAAAACATGTAATAGATTCACAATCGCACGTAGCAAAACTATTCTTGTTGCTATTGCCTCTATATTCTCTTTATCCACCGTATTGCCAAACAAAATATACTCAAGTTCATAATTTAATATTTGCTCATTCTTTGCCCCTTGTAATATGTAATCCGAACAATGTTCTTCTAAATATACAATATATAATAGGTTTTCTAATAACGTGTTTGCCCCATTTGCAAGAACACCGCCAAAATCTATTCCAGCTTGTTTAAGCGAACCGACCATATCATTATCTTTCTTTTCCTCAGTAACACTTAGTAACAGATCATCCAAAGTTTCACTTGTATCTTCTTTTTTAATATTCTTCGTTTTAGAAATTAGAGCATCTTCTGGTAACTTTTCTATGGATAACCCATCCATATCTTCTAAAACTAATCCAGCAATACCAGATTGAATTAAACTTTTAAATGTACTAAGCACCTGATTACTCTCTTTTTCTAACTTAAAACTACTATAATCAATGGCCAATCCATCATGGCTATATTCTAAAAATATAGCCTTTATAGTTGTTAGTCCATTTTTCCACGAATTTATAGACCCAACATAAAAATCCGGAATTCCACGGGTTTTAAGCTCAACTAATACTTCTTCATTCTTCTCTAAGGTCTCCTTAAGCTGAGTCATGTTATAAACAATACTTAACTTTGTAGTAGTTTCATCCGTATACGCTTTCATATCATCTGAACTTTTTAATAATTCTTCATAAAAGCTTTTCTCTAGTTTATCTTTTTCTGCTTTCACACGCTCAATAAATGAATCTACATAGGTATTCGATTCTCTCTTTGCTTCATTAATAGATTCGATACAAGCAAGTGCACTTCTAGTAGCATCCAAAACATCTATTACAAGATTTTTTATTGTATTTTGTTTTAAACGAATATCACTAATACAATTATCGTATGCATTTCTAGCATTTGAAGTAGCGCTTTTTAAGCGTAGTACATTTGCAATATAAATCGGATTTAAATAATCATTTTCTTCTAATAATGCATCAAGTTCTTCTTCATAAGCTTCCCAGTCTTCTTTTTTTAGAACGGCTTCCTCACCTTTTGAAATCATCCCAAGGATAAGATCACTAGGATTCATATATTGGCCTTTTATTTCTGTATACAAAATTGAATTATTGATTTGGACTGAGTCCTGATTTATAGGGAAATTGACCATTTTCTTAGCAAACTTATTTTGTATGGATGGTTTGCCTTTCTTGCTTAACTTTATACCACTCTCATCTGTTAGAAAACCATCCACATGCTCAATTAACTGTAACATTTGTTTATCAATCTCATAGAGTCGTGTTTCTACTTCAAGTTTCTCCTCTAATAATTCATTTGCCTCTTCTGTATCTGCTAAAAGATTAAACTTTTTTAAAAACTCCTTTAATAAATCTGCTGCAGAATCATACTTTTGATATTGGATTGCTTGTTTTTTTAATAGCTCCCCACCCTTATCAATCATTGTTCTTCGTTCATTTATTACAATGGAATCAGTACTTAAATTACATAGTAGAAAATTATTTTTACCATTTCCTTGTAAAAACAAAGGATTTATCTCTGGTTTTAGACTTGCCTCCATTGTTTGCTTCATTCGATTTATTAACTCTTCCTCATTCTTATTAATATCTCCATAACCAACATCCAACCCAAACAAATGATATTTCTCATATAGTGGTAAATAATACTCACCCAACGTCGATCGCATAGCTGTGTTCAATACACGATGTGCATATGCATTTGCAGTAGACACCCTTGCAGATTCAACACAAGTAGTAATCAATGCTAAAACCAAAAATAAAATTAGTGTCAAATAGGCCGTTATTGAACCCTCTTTTTGAGATTTACACATTGTGTCCCCCCTACGATACGGCTGTGTTTATGGATGCATCAATCATTTTTTATCGTTCCAACATCTTTTGTTATATTTTCAAATATTTTTTCAACCATCTGCTTTAAGTTTGTTCGAAATATCATTACAAGCCCAATCAAAACAACTAAGATTAATATAATCTCTACAACACCTATTCCATCCTCTTCTTTAACAAATCTTGTTATAACGTCTCTCATACGAAACTTCCTTTCTTTTTAATTTTGAAAATACAATATTTTAAAATTGCTACATTACTATTCACTTAATCCATATTAAAAGCTGAAGTTTAAAAATGCAGGAACCAATACAATTAATAGAACAATAAATAGCATTCCTATCATCGGCCCTAATAGTTTTGTTCCCGCTTCTTCACCTAAGCGCTTCGCTGTTTCTTTCCGTTCTGCAAACGCATCCAAAGCCTCAAGTTCTAGCATAGGTACAATTCCCTTTGTTCCTTTTCTCATATTTTGAACAATAATTGTACTAAATCTTAAATAACACATTAAAGAACACCTTTGACCAAACGCATCGTATACCACCGCTTCTGGCCGTCCAAGTTCTAATTCTCTAACAACTAAAACTAACTCTTCGTATGCATAACGTAACCCCTCCTTTTCTTTTTTTAAATTTTTACTATCTCGGCTCCTCTTTTTTAGATAATCGGAAGCAATCCGTTCAAATGCTGCGCGAATCGTCATTCCTGCATTTAATAGCAATGTAAACTTACTAATTATTTCAGGATAATCAATAAGCATCTGTAAATTTCTAAGCTTTTGCTTATTCTTTAGCGAGGATTCCATACTAATCATAATGCAAATACTTGCTACGATACCAAGTAGCAACAAATACATCGCTGATTCTTGTTCTTTGAAATTCCACTTTAATGTATAGTCATCTACTTTCTTAGGTAATTGAAGGAATTCCTCCTTCCTTGTAGCTTCATCAATGTGAATTAAAGTCTCCTGTAAGGTTTTATCAAACATTTCTTGGCCCGAATAATTTTTAGGCAATATACGAATCCATTGGCTATATATCACTTGATGTTCGTAATAAGTCATAGTGGCACTTATTTCAACCAAAGCTTCTTCACTCATATCTTCATTGTATAAATTGCCTTGCCTATTTACATACGTAGAGTCACTAACACTCCACTTAATTGATATACTCATATTAGGAATGCTTGTCATAAGATTTAAATCAGACGTAACTTCATTGGTAGATATATTTCTATCTAATATTTCGCGATCAATAAATAACTTTGCTTCCTCAAACAAAGCATCTACACTTTCATCACTTAATTGTTTCTCGCTCACTTTTATGTTGATATCACCTGTAAAACCATTTTCTGATTCATACGCAATCAAAACAGAAGTCTCACCCGTTCCTAGGGATGGCCTGGGTAGTTGATTTTCAATAAAATCTACATCCTTTGTTGATATCTCTACTACCATAGATAGAAATAAGGCAACCAAGCATACTGCTATCATCATGGAAGCTTTTCGATAAAAAAACAAACCCTCCATTTCTTCTGCTTTTCCAAGATAAAGTTCTTCAAAGATGCGTTTCTTTTGTTTTTTCACTTTATTTAAACTTACTTTGGATACCATCGTCTTTATGTAAAATAGTAGTGGATATAAGACAAGTAAAGGATCTTCTTTTTTATCTAATTGTTTAAAATACTCTGTATTATACTTTTTCGAACCTAACCACAAAAGAAAGAAAGCTAGATATACACCAATACCAATCCAAAGCAAAAAATCCCTCCTTTGCTATACTTCGATACTTGTTATAGTGTTCGCTATTTTATTGATAACTGTATATAGAATTAGTATGACTGTCATAAACAGAATTCCGAATAAATTATGATAGAGTGGATCAAGAAAGCCAGGCGAACCTAACCAAAGATAAATAATAATTCCAAATGGGATTATTTTAAGAATTGTAACTTCAAACTGCTTCGCTGTAATCATTGTCTTTATTTCACGCTTTACTTCTAACTTATCACTAATGGCATTGCTTGTGGATCTTATAATTTTAACAATATCTCCGCCAGTTCTTTTTGCTGTATATAAAACTTCTGAAAAACTTTCAATATCCTCAATTCCACTGCGCATAGCAAACTGTGCCATAGCATCTTCAATTGTTATGTTATTTTTTATTTGTCGATGTATATGAGTAAGTTCCTTTACAATTTCCGCATCATTGTCATACATTAATTTTAAATCAGCAACCGCCTCCCCGATTGCATTCTCAAGTGAGTAGCCTGCTTCTAAAGCAGCCAATAAGCATCGTATACCGTCTCGAAATCCTATACTTAATCTTTCTTTTCTTAATATCATTTTTATAGTACGTTGCTCTTTTACATAGTAATAGACATATGGTAAGAGAATTAAGATACCAAATATACTACGATAGAATATAAAACCAACAATACTACATAGTAATACACCTTTTGCACACACAATCATAAGCTCTTTTTTAGAAAATTCATAAACTAAGTAATCTGTAACCAATACTCCTCCTATCTATAGATTTTACATCTTAGACCGATAATCCAGATTTTAAAAGCTTTTGTTGACGTATTAATAAATTCCTTGTTTTCTTTAAATTACCTAAGACGAATCCATCACTTGTTTCTCCCTCTTCTTCAAATTTGTATAAGCAATTCATTCGAATTTCGCCATCGATGCACTCCACCACTTCACAAATCTCCATAACTCTTCTAGATTTGTCTCTTAATCTACCTAACTGTATAATAATATCAATGGCAGACGCTATTTGCTTTCTTACCGCCAATAAGGGAATATCTGCTCCTAATAAGACCATTGTTTCTAATCTTGATAACATATCCATTGGAGAATTCGCATGGCCTGTACTCATTCCACAATGCCCAGTATTCAGTGCCTGTAACATGTCAATACTAGAAGCATCCCTTACTTCTCCTACAACGATTCGATCTGGTCTCATTCTAAGACTTGATTTTATTAAATCACGTATGCTAATTTCATTATCACCTTCAACATTCGCATTTCTCACCTCCAAACTTACTAGGTTAGGAATGTTTTTTATCTGTAATTCAGCAGAATCTTCAATGGTTATAATACGTTCATCGCTAGGAATATAATTAGATAATGCATTTAAAAAAGTCGTTTTCCCTGTACCTGTTCCTCCACTTACAAAAATGTTATAACCTGCAATTACTAATTTACGCAAAAACTCTGCAGCCTCTTGTGGCAATGATTTAATTTGAACCAGCTTATCCATGGTCATTGTCTCTTCAGGGAACTTACGGATTGTTACAACAGGGCCACATAGGGAAACAGGTGGTAGAACAATATTAACGCGTGACCCATCGCTTAGCCTGGCATCAACGATTGGACTTGCTTCATTGATAATGCGATTCGAACCAGATACAATATGTTGTATCACGTCCTCTAACTTACGGTTGGATTCAAATTTCTTTTCCCACTTCGTTATCCTCCCGGCTTTTTCAATAAAAATATTATTGGCCCCATTGATCATAATCTCAGTTATGGACGGATTTTCAACAAGTTCTTGTAAAATATCCAAACGTCGTATCGAATTAAATATTTCTTTTCGATACTGTTGTTTCTCCTTAATACTTAAATAATGTTCCCGACTCTTATTTTTTAAGGTGATATCAATCATATCTAAAAGTTCATTGTCATCTAATTCTTTCGAAAGATCTATTCTTTGCATAACCTCATCTTGAAGTAATCCCTTTAAATCAATCTCGTCATCCAACGCAAGATCCCTCCTTTGTCACCAACTCCCTAGCAAATTCATTCATCTTCTCACTTTTAAAGATTACGTTCGTAGTAACATTATAATCAACCTCTGGAACAAGTACTGGCTTAATTTTATTTGCAAATAGTTCATCTTTTTTTAGAATCACTTGTCTACGAAATTCCTTATCCTTCTCCCGATATATCTCCCCTTTTTGCATCGGCTGGTAAATATAATTGCACTCTTCCATAAGTGCTATACTAATATGATTTATACTTCCCATTTCAACTACAAGAACTTCATAGTTTAGATGACTACGAATCGTATTTAATATTTGCTTCACTTCCTCTTCTTGTAACTCGAAAAGATCGTTCCAATGTGATAATCCAAGTATGTAATCAAATGTTTCAATTTTATTAATTAAAGAAGCCATTTTTAATGATAAATTATTGTTTTTTTGTTTCACATAATATATTAAATCTGAAACACCTTCGAATTCCTCCCGTAAACCAAGCATTTTTTTGCTTTGAAAGGGATCCAAACTTAAAAAAAGTGTACGCTTTGACTTTCCATATTCATATGCAAGTATGGCACCAACATAGTTTGAACTTACTTCACCAATAATGCTAGCAATACCAACGATATGTAAATCACCACTCAGAACTTCTCTTATGTTTATTCCTTGTGTTCCCTCGTAAAGTCTTAGAATTTCCTTCATTAATATCTCAACTGATTGATACTTGTATATCCCTACCTTATTTTCCTCTGAAATTGCTTTTGTTTCCATTAAAACAATCTTTTGCTTCGCATTGCATCCAAAAACAAACTCATCATAACTATTGTGGTAAAGTAATATTGCGACTTTGTTTGTTTCTTCATACTCTAAATATGCTGTTATGTCTGTAAAAGCAACGACTATAAAATTAAAATTCTTCCTTTGCTTTAGATAATGTATTAGTTGTTCTAAATATTCTTTATCTTTATCTAAGACCGCCAGAACTTCATTCATCTTATACCTCCAATAAAAACCAACCATAGAACAACAGCTACCGATATAGCGATAGAGAAATGAATTGCATTTGTATAGTTATCTGATTTTGCATCGTAATAACCAGTACGAATACCGCAACTACTCCCTCTTATATATTGTATAAAATAAGCGGCTCTTTGTTTGATATTACGATTTTGAACTAATTTTACAAGTGAAAGTACTCCTCCAATAACGATTGAAGCTATAATAATATGTATCGCTGCCTGTGTCCCTAAAAATAATCCAACCACCGATAATAATTTAATATCACCAGCTCCAAACATACGAAGTATAAACAACGGGAATAGTATTAATATTGGTACTATCATACCGCCAAAATGATATAACAAACTGCTAATATCTTTCTGCGTAATTAAAAACAGTGTACCGATGAATATTCCTACCAGTATAGTTATATTTTTAATTTTGAATAATCGTATGTCTTGTACCATTCCAATAAAAACAATAACTAGTAAACATGCGACTTTAAGCAGAACATTTCACCTCCTTACTTTCGATATACAAAATAGAATACATAACTTTTAGATTTAATAACTTTTAGATTTAATAACTCTTAGATTAAACAACTTTTAGTGGATTTGTGTCAATATAGTAGACACAAAAAGTTTAACTTTTTTCTAACCACTAG